>NZ_JARWCR020000071.1:0-50386 GCF_029846695.2 Bradyrhizobium nivariense
CACAAACCCCGCCCGCCCTGTTCGATCGTGCTTTGCTGCACGCGCGACAGCGCCGCGCGCAGGCGCAAGGTGCCGTGAGCTTTCTGCTCGATCGGGTCGCTGAAGAGATGTCCGACCGGCTGGCCGCGGTGATGCGGGAGTTTCACGCAGCGGCCGATCTCTGGACGCCCGGCGAGGGTCTCGCGGTGCTGCACGCGCGACTGCCCTCGATCGAGCGCATTGAGCTCGATGCGTCGGGTGCGGAGAAGCTGCCCTTTGCGCCGGAAAGCCTCGACCTCGTGCTCTCGGCGCTGGCGCTGCAATTCGTCAACGACCTGCCGGGCGTGCTCGCGCAGATCCGCCGCGCGCTGAGGCCGGACGGGCTGCTGCTGGCGGCGATGATCGGCGGCGACAGCCTGACCGAGCTGCGCCAGGCTTTTGCCGCCGCCGAAGCCGAACGCGAGAGCGGCGTGTCGCCGCGCGTCGCACCGTTTGCCGACTTGCGCGACGTTGGCGCGCTGTTGCAGCGGGCGGGCTTCGCGTTGCCGGTCACCGATGTCGACCGCGTCGTGGTGCGCTACGCCAATGTGTTCGCGCTGATGCAGGATATCAGGCGCATGGGCGCGGCCAATGTGCTGATCGAGCGGCGGCGCACACCGAGCCGGCGCGCGACGCTGCTGCGCATGGCCGAAATCTATGCCGAACGCTTTGCCGATGCCGACGGCCGCATTCGTGCGACATTCGACATCATCTGGCTCTCCGGCTGGGCCCCGCATGCAAGCCAGCAGCAGCCGCTGAAGCCCGGGTCGGCCAAGGCGAGCCTGGCGGAGGCGGTGAAGAAGGCGGGAGGGGGCTAACGTGCCCCGGGCGCAGCGCACCGCAAGAGCGCTGCGCTGCGCCCGGGGCACGCGCAGCTCACATCAGCAAATCGATCAAATGCGGGATCAGCGGAATGTCCGCGGGCGGCATCGGGTAGTCGCGCAGCTTGTTGGCGCGGACCCAGGCCAGGGTCTGGCCTTCGCGCGGCACCACCTGTCCTTCCCAGCGCCGGCAGATGTAGAGCGGCATCAGGAGGTGGAAGGTCTCGTAGCCGTAGCTCGCAAACGTCAGCGGCGCCAGACAGGGTTCGGCGACGATGATGCCGAGCTCCTCTTCGAGCTCGCGGATCAGGCTCTGCTCCGGCCGCTCGCCGGGGTCACACTTGCCGCCGGGAAATTCCCACAGGCCGGCCAGCGTCTTGCCCGCGGGGCGCTGCGCGATCAGGACGCGCTTGTCGGCGTCGACAAGCGCGCAAGCCACCACCAGTGTCAGTTTGAGATCGGCCATGCCTGGAATGTCGCTCGCTGAAGATCATCCGCAACGGTTCGTTAACCCCGTTACGGCCCGTGTTTCCGAGGTCCCCATAAGTCATATTTAATCAACGGTTCCTAGAGTGGAAACGCTTAAACCATTCCGGGCCCGACCCATGCGCGCTGAGTTTCGTACCATCTTCCGCCGGTTCCTCCGCGACCGGCGCGGCAATGTCGCGGTGATTTTCGCAATCTGCTGCGTCCCCCTGATCACGTTGGTCGGCAGCGCGATCGACTACTCCCGCGCGACGCAGGTCCGGTCGAAGCTTCAGGCCGCGGCCGACGCGGCCAGCGTCGGCGCCATCGCCAAGGCCTCGCCGGGGTTTGCCGCGGCGGGCTCAATGACGGCGGATGGTCCGATCACGGTCGGCGTCACCGACGCCCAGAACATCTTCGATGCCAATCGCGCCAACCTGACCGGCTACACGCTCAACAGCGTCACCCCGACCGTCGTCAAGAGCGGCTCGATCATCAACTCGACCGTCTCGTTCACCGCCACCATCAACACCATGTTTCTCGGTGTGATAGGCAAGACCACACTGGCCATGAGCGGCACGTCGGCGTCGACGGCCAACATGCCGCTCTATGTCGATTTCTATCTCCTGCTGGACAATTCTCCCTCGATGGGTGTCGCAGCGACACCGACCGACATAACGAATTTGCAGGCAAAGACGGGTGGATGCGCGTTCGCGTGTCACGACACCTCCAAGAAGGCGGGCACGAGCAACTACGACATCGCCAAAGCAAATGGCATCACGACCCGAATTGACGTGGTGCGCCAGGCGAGCGCGAACTTGATGGACACCGCCCAGAACACGCAGACCTACACGAACCAGTTCAGAATGGCGATCTACGATTTCGGCGCTGCGTCAGCGACGATCGGATTGAGAAATCTGTTCTCGCTCTCGTCGAGCCTGACCTCCGCCAAGACTGCGGCGGGAAACATCGACCTGATGTCGGTCGCCGGTCAGAATGACGCGTTTACTGCCGATAAGGATACTCCCTTCACCACTATTTTTCCCGCAATCAATACCGCAATCGCCTCGCCTGGAGCCGGCACATCTTCCGCCCCGCTGAAGTATTTGTTTTTTGTATCGGACGGCGTTGCCGATGAAAGCAATGCCTCTTGCCTGAAGACGATGTACAATAGTCGTTGGGGAAATATAGCACCACGCTGTCAGTCACCTATCAATCCCGCGCTGTGTACGACATTGAAGAATCGCGGTATCAAGATCGCGGTCCTGTACACGACATATCAGCCGCCTACTGACACCTGGTACAGTGACTGGATCGCGCCCTTCAATGCCGGGACCTGGGGGCCGTCTCCGAACAGCGAGATCGCGCAGAACAT
Organism: Bradyrhizobium nivariense; assembly: GCF_029846695.2. Lineage (NCBI taxonomy): Bacteria > Pseudomonadati > Pseudomonadota > Alphaproteobacteria > Hyphomicrobiales > Nitrobacteraceae > Bradyrhizobium > Bradyrhizobium nivariense. The sequence continues at coordinate 2,680 of NZ_JARWCR020000071.1, forward strand.
GCAGAGCTGCGCTTCGCCCGGATTCTATTTCGAGGTTAGCCCCACCCAGGGCATTTCGGCCGCGATGAACGCGCTGTTCAAGAAGGCGGTCGCCGACGCGCGGATTGCGGGGTGATTTGATCCGGGTGAGGGGGACCCTCCGCGAGTCGGTTGCCACCGTCGATGCGGAAGCAGCCCCTCACCCCGACCTTCTCTCCGTAAAGAACGGGGCGAGAGAGAAGGGCTACGACCTGTAATCCCCGTTGATCGCGACATATTCCTTGGTGAGGTCGCAGGTCAGCACGCGGTCGCGGCCCTTGCCGAGGCCGAGCGAGACCTTGATCGCGATCTCCGGCGCCTTCATCGCTTCCGACACCTGCGCCTCGTCATAGGACGGATCGCGCGCGCCGCTCTTGGCGACGCGGATGCCGTTGAAGGAGATCGAGAGCTTGTCGCGGTCGGCTGGCTCGCCGGCCTTGCCGACCGCCATCACCACGCGGCCCCAATTGGCGTCCTCGCCGGCGATCGCGGTCTTCACCAGCGGCGAATTCGCGATCGACATCGCGATCTTGCGCGCCGAGGCCTTGGTCTTGGCACCCTCGACCGTGATTTCGACCAGCTTGCGCGCGCCTTCGCCGTCGCGGGCCACCTGCTCGGAAAGATTGGCGAGCACCAGATTGAACGCCTTGACGAAAGCCTTCAGGCGCGGGTCGCTGGCGCGGCTGATCTTTGGCGCGCCGTGTTCGGCAGCCGCGCCGGTGGCAAAGGCCAGCAGCGTGTCCGAGGTCGAGGTGTCGCCGTCGATCGTGACCGCGTTGAAGGTGTCCTCGACGCCGCTCTTGAGCAAAGCCTGCAGCGCGGCGGGCGCGATCGGCGCGTCGGTGAAGATGAACGACAGCATCGTCGCCATGTCGGGCGCGATCATGCCGGCACCCTTCGCCATGCCGTTGATGGTGACCTTGGCCTTGCCGAGCTTCACGGTCGCGGTCGCGACCTTCGGGAAGGTGTCGGTGGTCATGATCGCCTTGGCGGCCGCCAGATAGTCGCCGGGTTCGGCAGTTTCAGCCAGTCGGCCGAGCACGCCGTCGAACTTGGTCGCGTCCAGCGGCTCACCGATCACGCCGGTCGAGGCCAGGAAAATCTCGCTCTCGCTGCAGCCGACGGCCTTGGCCGCAATCTTCGCGGTCAGCGCGGTGGAGCTACGGCCGGTCTTGCCGGTGAAGGCATTGGCATTGCCGGAATTGACCACCAGCGCGCGCGCCTTGCCGCCCTTCAACTTGGCGCGGCACCATTCCACCGGCGCGGACGGGCATTTCGACTTGGTGAAGACGCCCGCGACCGCGGTGCCCTTGTCCATCACCGCCAGCAGCACGTCGGTGCGGTTCTTGTAGCGGATGCCGGCCTCGGCCGTCGCAAGGCGGACGCCCGCGATCACGGGCATGTCGGGAACAGTTTTGGGGGCGAGGGGAGAGACGGAGGAGGACATCGCGGGGCGCCTTGATGGGTCTGGATATGCAGATGGCCGGGCATTTGCCCGGCCATTGCGACGTTAGATACCCTCGGCGTCACCGAAGTGACAGCGAATTCTTACTTCTTCGCGGGCGGCGCCATCTTGCTGTCGGAGGGCTTGGCATCGGAAGGCTTGGCCGCATCAGCCGGCTTGGCATCCTTTGCCGCATCCGCCGGCTGGTCCAGACGCTCGACCTTGGCTTCCGCGCGCAGCTTGGCGACGTAGTCGGCCTGGGCCTTGCGGGTCACGTACTGCTCGATCTGCGCCTTGACCTGCTCGAAGTCCGGCGCCTTGCGGCTGCGCTTTTCCTCGACCTTGATGACGTGCCAGCCGAACTGCGACTTCACGGGGTCGGAGATCTTGCCCGGCTCGAGCGCGAAGGCGACCGCCGAGAATTCCGGCACCATCTGCTCCTTGGTGAAGAAGCCGAGGTCGCCGCCGTCGGCCGAGCCCGGATCCTTGGATTTCTTCTTGGCGAGCTCGGCGAAATCGGCGCCCTTGTCGAGCTCGGCCTTCACCGCCTTGGCCTCGTCCTCGGTCTCGACCAGGATGTGGCGGGCGCGCACTTCCTGCTCGCCGGTGATCTGCTTGGAGGCCTCCTCATAGACCTTCTTCATGGCGTCCGGGGTGGTGGCGGCCTTGCCCTCGCCGGCGAGCAGGCTGTCCATCAGCAGGCGGTTGCGGGCGAACGCCAGGCGCTTCTTGAACTCCTCGCCGTCGGCGACCTTTTTGTCCTCGGCGGCCTTGCCGACGATCTTCATGTCGATCAGGAAGGACAGGACGTTCTCTTCCTTGGTCGCCGGATCCATCTGGGCGAGGCTCGGCCCGAGTTCCTCCTCGGCCATGGCGACGTCGCTCTTCTTGATTTCCGCACCATTGACCTTCGCCAGCACCGGATCGTCGGCGGCCCGGCCGGGACCCGCGATCAGCGCCAGCGCAAGGCAGCCCACGAGGGCGGTGGCGAGGCCGAAGCGCAGGCCGGTTTTGGTTACCGGGAACGAGGTGGTCATGGAAAATCCTTTTGTTGAAGCAGGGGGCTGCTCGAGCGGGGCGGACACTCGCCCAATTCAGGGGGCCTTGGCAACGCGAAAAGTCTGTCAAAATGATGAATTAGCCGCAATGCGCCCGCCGTTGACAAGGCCCTGACCGGGCCATATCTCTGCCCGGTCGCGTCCATGGCGATGGCGTTTATTTTGCTGCGTTTTTGGCCGTTGAACCCAGACTTGCCCAACTCCCACCCATATGGCGGATGGACCCCCCGCAGTCCGGGCTCTGGGGTCACCACCAGGCGTCACGGTGAGTTGATAGGCAAGCGGGTGACAACCTCTTGGCTGCAACGCGGTTGAATCGCGAACACAGGAACTAGGCATGATCGGCGCGCTCGCCCGCAAGTTTTTCGGCTCCGCCAACGACCGGCGGGTGAAGGGATATCAGTCCCGCGTCAACGCGATCAACGCGCTGGAGCCCGAGGTCTCGAAACTCTCCGACGAGGCGCTCAAGGCTCGCACCGCCGACTTCAAGAAGCAGCTCGCCGAGGGCAAGACGCTGGACGACCTGCTGGTCCCCGCCTTCGCCACGGTCCGTGAAGCCGCCAAGCGCACGCTCGGCCAGCGCCATTTCGACGTCCAGCTGATCGGCGGCATTGTGCTGCACGAGGGCGACATCGCCGAGATGAAGACCGGCGAAGGCAAGACGCTGGTCGCGACGCTCGCGGTCTATCTCAACGCGCTCGCCGGCAAGGGCGTTCACGTCGTCACCGTCAACGACTACCTCGCCCGCCGAGACTCCAGCTGGATGGGCCAGATCTACGGCTTCCTCGGCATGACCACCGGCGTGATCGTCCACGGCCTCGACGATTCCGAGCGCAAGACGGCCTATGCCTGCGACATCACCTACGGCACCAACAACGAATACGGCTTCGACTATCTGCGCGACAACATGAAGTACCGGATCGAGGACATGGTCCAGCGGCCGCACTTCTACGCGATCGTCGACGAGGTCGACTCCATCCTGATCGACGAAGCGCGCACGCCGCTGATCATCTCCGGCCCGCTCGACGACCGCTCCGATTTCTACAACACCATCGACGGCTTCCTGCCCAAGCTCGACAAGACCGACTACGACGTCGACGAGAAGCAGCGCACGGTGACGCTGACCGAAGCCGGCATGGAGAAGATCGAGACGCTGCTGCGCGATGCCGGCCAGCTCAAGGGCGAGTCGCTCTACGACGTCGAGAACGTCTCCGTCGTGCACCACATCAACCAGGCGCTGCGCGCCCACGCGCTGTTCACCCGCGACAAGGACTACATCGTCCGCGACGACGAGGTCGTCATCATCGACGAGTTCACCGGACGCATGATGGCCGGCCGGCGCTATTCGGAAGGCCTGCATCAGGCGCTCGAAGCCAAGGAACACGTCCAGGTCCAGCCGGAAAACCAGACGCTCGCCTCGATCACCTTCCAGAACTATTTCCGGATGTACGAAAAGCTTGCCGGCATGACCGGCACGGCGCTGACCGAAGCCGACGAATTGTTCGACATCTACAAGCTCGAGGTCGTGGAAATCCCGACCAACCTGCCGGTCGCGCGTCTGGACGAGGACGACGAGGTCTATCGCACCCAGAACGAGAAATACGCCGCGATCCTGGCCGAGATCGAGCGCGCCAATGCGCGACTGCAGCCGGTGCTGGTCGGCACCGCCTCGATCGAAAAATCGGAAGTGATCGCCGAATATCTGAAGAAGCACGGCTACCGGCAGATCGATTTCGGCAACGAAAATTCGATGCAGAAACTGTACGCCGCGGCCCGCGCCGGCAAACCGGCAAAGCTGTTCGCAGTGCTGAACGCGCGCTTCCACGAGCAGGAAGCCTACATCGTCGCGGAAGCCGGCGTACCCGGCGCGATCACGATCGCGACCAACATGGCCGGCCGCGGCACCGACATCAAGCTCGGCGGGTCGCTCGAGATGCGGATCCAACAGGAGACCGCTGATATCGAGGACGAGGCCGAGAAGGCCAAGAAGATCGAGCAGATCAAGGCCGACATCGAGCACTTCCGCGACATCGTGTTGAAGGCCGAGGAAGAGGTCGAGATCGAGCCGGCGAAGGGTTCGAAGCCCGCCAAGACCATGAGGAAGCCCGGCGGCCTCTACATCATGGGCTCCGAGCGCCACGAATCCCGCCGCATCGACAACCAGCTCCGCGGCCGCTCCGGCCGTCAGGGCGACCCCGGCCGCTCGAAATTCTTCCTGTCGCTGGAAGACGATCTGATGCGCATCTTCGGCTCGGATCGCCTCGACAGCATGCTACAGCGTCTCGGCCTGCAAGAGGGCGAGGCCATCATCCATCCCTGGATCAACAAGGCGCTGGAGAAGGCGCAGCAGAAGGTCGAGGCGCGCAACTTCGACATCCGCAAGAATCTGCTCAAGTTCGACAACGTCCAGAACGACCAGCGCAAGGTGATCTTCGACCAGCGCGTCGACCTGATGAAGGACGACAGCGTCGCCGAGACCGTCACCGACATGCGCCACGCCTTCATTGACGACCTCGTCGCCAAGCACGTGCCCGAGCATGCCTATGCCGAGCAGTGGGACGTCGCGGGCCTGAAGGAAGAGCTCAAGCGCGTGCTCGATCTCGACTTGCCGGTCGAGGACTGGGCCAAGGAAGAGGGCATCGCCGACGAGGAGCTGCTCACGCGCATCGAGACCCGCGCCGACGAGCACATGGCGGCAAAGGTCGCGCAATGGGGTCCCGACGTGATGCGTTACGTCGAGAAGACCATTCTGCTCCAGACGCTCGACCATCTCTGGCGCGAGCACCTGGTCATGCTCGATCATCTGCGCCAGGTCATCGGCCTGCGCGGCTACGGCCAGCGCGATCCGTTGCAGGAGTACAAGACCGAGGCCTTCAATCTCTTCCAGGAGATGAGCGCGCATCTGCGCGAGGCCGTCACGGCGCAGCTGATGCGGGTCGAGATCGTGCCGCCGGAGCAGGAAGCCCCGATGCTGCCGCAGATGGAAGCACACAAGTTCGACCCGAACACCGGCGAGGATGAGATGGCGCTCGCCAGCGTCACACTCGGAGCGCAGGCCACCGACGCGGCGCTGCGCGATCCGAAGAACCCGGCAAGCTGGGGCAAGATCGGCCGCAACGAGGATTGTCCGTGCGGCTCAGGCAAGAAGTACAAGCACTGCCACGGGCGGTATGCGTAGCGGCCAGGTGTGAGGTGCGACGTCGGCGCCTCACTCTCCGCCGTCGTCGCCCGGTTTAGCCGGGCGACCCAGTACGCCCCGGCTTCTCAGTTCAATCACATCAGTCTCTGGAATACCGGATCGCCCGGCTAAATCGGGCGATGACAGCGAGTATGTGGCGCGCACTGCGCTTCGATGGTCCGGGACGACGCGGTGAGAGAGCGCGCTGAACCACGCCTCAATTCGAGCTGTCGATCAAGCTCTCCAGCAGCCGCTTCAACTCGCTTGTCGATTTGTCGCCGTAACTTTCGAGGATGTGATCCTCCTGGTCGACCGCGAGCGAGTTGAGCTTCTTGCTCAGCACCTTGCCGCGATCGGAGATGAACATCAGAACCTTGCGGCGATCGTTCGGGTCCTGCACGCGGTAGACCAGCGTGTCGGAGACCATGCGGTCGATCATCTTGGTCAGCGTCGGATGGTTGAGCAGCACGGCGTCCGCAAGCTCGCCCATCGAATGGCCGTTGCCATCAGACAATACCTTAAGGATGCGCCACTGCTCGACGGGCACGCCTTCCTTGCTCAACCGCAGTTCGAGCTGCCGGTTGATCTCCCGGTTGGCTTGCGCGAGCAGGTAGGCGAGGTGTTCGGTGATCGGGGTGTTCGGTTTTGCCACGGCTAAGACTTCGTCTTGACCCAAATGAGTGAATGTCTTGCAATCGATGCTGCATCTATATGCACTTCAATTCTTGAATATTCAATATTTTCAAAATAGGATATTGCCCAACAAAAGGGCGGATGCCGCGGCCGCCTGCTGAATGTGCTTTCAAGTCTGGTGCCAGACAGGAGTTGGCGTGCGCGCGACGGTAAACTTCCCGGCTCACGGCGGTCCGGCGTTGCCGCCGTCCTTGCTGTTGCGGAATCTGTCGTCGTCGGCGGCCGGTGGCGCGCTGTCGCCGGACGATCATGCCTTCCTCCGGCGGCGCGGCGCGAACAAGCTTCGCGTCGGGGGCTTCATCTGCTGCACCGGCTCGCCCGGTGTTTGGGGCCCATGCGCGACAAGCAGCGCGCGGCTCGCGGTTGCCGAGATCAACAAGCGCGGCGGCATCCTCGGACGCGAGATCGAGCTTTCGATCTACGACGCCGGCGGCCCGCTCGACGAGGTCCTGAACCGCGCCGAGCAGGCCATCGCATCCGACGAGGTCGACCTCATTGTCGGGCTGCATACCAGCGCGGTGCGTGTGGCGCTGCGCAAGGTCACCACACGCCACCGCATCCCCTACATCTACACGCCCGTTTACGAGGGCGGCGAGCAGACGCCGGGTGTGATGGCGATCGGCGAGACGCCGCGCTGGCAGAGCCGTCCGTCGATCCACTGGCTTGCCGACGTCAAGAAGGCGGCGCGCTGGTACCTGATCGGCAGCAACTATGTCTGGCCCTGGCAGTCGCACCGCGCGGTGAAGCGCTACATCAGGGAGGCCGGCGGCCAGGTCGTCGGCGAAGAGTTTGTTCCCCTCGGCGAAGATAACCATGAGCCGCATCTGGAGCGCATCCGTGCAGCGAGGCCGGACGTCGTCCTTATCTCGTTGATCGGCACCGACAGCATCACGTTCAATCGCGCGTTCGGCGAATGCGGTCTTGGCGCCACGACGCTGCGGCTGGCCGGGGCGATGGACGAGACCGTGCTGCTCGGAATCGGGGCCGACAACAGCGAAAATCTGTTCTGCGCCTCCGGCTATTTCCCTGGAATTGGCTCGCGGGCCAACGACGACTTCCAGGGCCGCTATCGCGCGATGTTCGGACCGAACGGCCCCCCGATCGGCTCGCTCGGTCAATCCAGCTATGAGGGACTGCGCTTCCTCGAAGCCGTGGCGAACAAGGCGGGCACGTTAGCGATGGGGCCCATGCTCGCGGCCGGCCGCAACATCGTCTATGGCGGCGCGCGCGGCCCCGTCACCGTCAGGAACGGTCACACCCGGATGCAAATGTATCTCGCCGGGGCAGATGGCCTCGACTTCAAGCTGATCAAACCGGTCTGATGCCGGCGCGGCGATGTGCATACGTCGGAATCCAAAATAATACTTGAAAAGGAAAATATTTCCGTATGTAATATCGACGTGAAGCCGACTGGCCCGCGCCGCGCAGGCGCGACCATGAGGCTGCAATGCCAGGGATCAAGAAGCCTCAAGGAGAGAGCGCCATGACAGTTGCCCTTCCCACGCCAGCCCAACTTCGCAGCGTCGCCGAGCAGTGCGGCCTTGCGCTGAGCGATGAAGACGTCGCCTCGTTCCGCGGCCTGATGCAGGGCTCGATCGAGGCCTACAATCTGGTCGGCGCGATGCCGGACGAGGTGCCGGAGGTCAAATATCCGCGCACACCGGGCTATCGGCCGTCGGCGGAAGAGAATCCGCGCAACGCCTGGTATCGCAAGTCGACTGTGAAGGGCGCCGCCAGCGGCAAGCTCAAGGGCAAGACCATAGCGCTGAAAGACAACATCATGCTCGCCGGCGTTCCCATGATGAACGGTTCGGCGACGCTGGAAGGCTATGTCCCCGATTTCGACGCCACCGTCGTCACGCGCATCCTGGACGCCGGTGGGGAAATCCTCGGCAAGACTCACTGTGAATCCTTCTGCATGTCCGGCGGCAGCCACACCGGCGCGGTCGGCTCTGTGCACAATCCGTACAAGATGGGCTATTCGGCCGGCGGCTCGTCCTCGGGAAGCGGCGTCGTCGTCGCGCTTGGCGAAGCCGACATGGCGATGGGCGGCGACCAAGGCGGCTCGATCCGGATGCCGTCCTCGTTCTGTGGCACCTACGGCATGAAGCCGACCTGGGGCCTCGTGCCCTACACCGGCATAATGCCGATCGAGATCTTTGTCGATCACACCGGTCCGATGACGGCCACGGTCGCCGACAACGCGCTGCTGCTCGAAGTGCTCGCCGGCGACGACGGCTACGATCCCCGCATCAAGGCGCCCAGAGTCGAGGAGTACACCAAGGCGCTCGGCCAGGGCGTGAAGGGCATGAAGATCGGCATCCTCAAGGAAGGCTTTGAGCAGGCGAACGCCGAGGCCGCCGTGAACGAAAGCGTGCGCGCGGCGGCCAAGCGTTTCAAGGATCTCGGCGCCAGCGTCGAGACCGTCTCGATCCCGATGCATCTTATGGGTCCCGCGATCTGGACGCCGATCGGCACTGAGGGCATGACCCAGACCATGATGTATGGCGACGGTTATGGCCTGTCCCGCTCCGATCTTTATTCGACCACGCTGATGGATTTCCATCGCGGCTGGCGCCGGCAGGCGGACTCGCTGTCGGAAACCACAAAGCTGTTCCTGCTGCTCGGCACCTACATCAACAATAATTTCGGTCCGCGCTATTACGGCAAGGCCCTCAACATCTCCCGCCGCCTCACCGCGGCCTATGACAAGGCCTTCAAGGACTACGATCTGCTGCTGCTGCCGACCACGCCGATGAAGGCGACGAAGCTGCCGGAGCCCAATGCCAGCCGCGAGGACTATGTCGCCCGCGCCCTGGAGATGATCTCCAACACCGCGCCGTTCGACATCACCCATCATCCCGCGATGTCGCTGCCCTGCGGCATGGTCGACGGCCTGCCCGTCGGCCTGATGCTGGTTGGCCGCATGTTCGAGGAATCCACCATCTACCGCGCCGCCCACGCCTTCGAGCAGATCGGCGACTGGAAGAAGATGTGACCGAGGCATTGATGCAGGCGGACGGAACATCAGAGCGTTTTCGAGCGAAGTGGATACCGGTTCGCGTCAAGAAAACGCGTCAAAACAGAAATCTTGAGCCCCGTTCCGATTCAATCGGAACGGGAAAGGCTCTGCCGCATGGCTAACGCGTTCGTCGCGGCGTTCGAGATCCTGAGCTTTGGCGCGATCATCGTCCTGATCGTGCTGGGGCTCGGGATCATCGCCAGCATGATGGGCATCTTCAACTTCGCGCAGGGCGAGTTCGTCCTGCTCGGGGCCTACATCACCTATCTCGCCTACGCCAAGGGCCTGCCGATCTGGACGGGCATGATCGCGGCGCCCTTCGTGGTCGGCGCGCTCGGCTTCGTGCTGGAAGCGCTGATCATCCGACGTTTCTACGCAGCACCCATCGTCGCCATGCTCGGCACCTATGCGCTCGGCCTGATCATCCGCGAAACCGTGCGCGGCCTGATCGGCGGCTTCTATCTCACCGTGCCGGAGCCGATCGGCGGCTCGATCGACATCGGCGCCATGCACATCTCGGCCTGGCGCTTCACCATCATCGTGATCACGCTGCTGGTGATGGGCGGCTGCTATCTGTTGCTGGCGCGCACCAGCTTCGGCCTGCGCGTGCGCGCCACGCTGGAAAATCCGTCGCTGGCGCGCGCATCCGGCATCTCCACGCCGCTGATTTACGGCGCCACCTTTGCGTTCGGCGCGGCGCTTGCCGGCCTCGCCGGCGCGCTGATCGTGCCGGTGTTCAGCCTGTTCGCAGATCTCGGCCTGCGCTTCCTGATCCAGGGTTTTGTCGCCGTCATGGTCGGCGGCGTCGGCTCGTTCATCGGGCCGGTCGCGGGCGCCGGCGTCATCGGCACGCTCAGTGCCGCGCTGCCCTGGGTGATGGCGCCGGTCGTCGCCGACGTCCTGGTCTTCGTTCTCGCCATCGTCTTCATCAAATTCCGCCCGCAGGGCCTCATCGCTGGAAAAGGGGTTTAGTCACATGTCCGATCGCACTCAGCTCTCACGCCGCCGCTTCCTCTCGAATTTCGCCTTTGCATCCGGCGCGGTCGCGACCGGCGCCGGCAGCTGGGTGATCCCCGCGCCCTGGGCCAATGCGGCCGAAGCCCCGATCAAGGTCGGCATCGCGACCGACCTCACTGGCCCGATCGCCTATGCGGGCAATGCCGACGCCAACGTCGCAAAGATGGTGATCAAGGAGATCAACACGGCTGGCGGCCTGCTCGGCCGTCCGCTCGAGCTCTACATCGAGGACACCGCCTCGAACGAATCCGTCGCCGTCGGTAACGTGCGAAAGCTGATCCAGCGCGACAAGGTCGACATGGTGCTCGGCGGCATCACGTCCTCCATGCGCAACGCGATCAAGGACCCGATCGTGGCGCGCGGCAAGACGCTCTACATCTATCCGCAGCTCTACGAGGGCAAGGAGTGCACGCCCTATCTATTCTGCACCGGACCGACGCCGGCGCAGCAATGCGACGAGTTCATCCCCTGGCTGATCAAGAACGGCGGCAAAAAGTTCGCGCTGCCGAGCGCCAACTATGTCTGGCCGCACACGCTCAACGTCTATGCGCGCAAGGTGATCGAAGCCAACGGCGGCGAGGTCGTGTTCGAAGAATACTATCCGCTCGACCAGGTCGATTTCTCCTCGACCGTCAACCGCATCATCTCCAACAAGGTCGACGTCGTCTTCAACACCGTCATTCCGCCCGGTGTCGGTCCGTTCTTCAAGCAGCTCTATGAAGCGGGCTTCCTCAAGAACGGCGGGCGTCTGGCCTGCGTCTACTATGACGAGAACACGCTCAACATCAACCAGGCCGCCGAGATCGAGGGGCTCGCAAGCTGTCTCGACTATTTCAAGGTGCTGACCAAGGAGAACCCGTTCGACGCAAAAATCCAGGCGGCCTACGAGAAGGATTTCCCCGGCAACTTCCTGTTCGCCGCCGGCAGTGCTGCGACCGGCACCTATCGCGGCCTCAAGCTGTGGGAAGCCGCCGTCAAGGAAGCCGGCAAGATCGATCGCGAGTCGGTGGCGGCTGCGCTCGATCACGCCAAGATCGCCGAAGGCCCGGGTGGACCGGCCGAGATGGTGCCGGGCAAGCGGCACTGCAAGATGAAGATGTACACCGCGGTCGCCAAGGGCGGGAATTACGAGATCGTCGGACGCAGCGACGGGCTCGTCGATCCCAAGGAGTGTTAAGGTGGAATGCTGAAGTCGATGGGCGCAGTGAAACAGGCGATCCCCGCCGACATCGGCGGGGAACCGGACGTCGCAATGACTGAGCACGGACCAGCGAAGCAATCCGCTTCGGGACGAAGGGTCTTGCCGATCGTGGAGGGCGTCGTGCTCGCCGCGGCGCTGGTCGCGCCGCTGGTGCTGCAGGACTATCTCACGGTGTTCGCGACGCGGGTGATCATCCTCGCGCTGTTCGCGCTGTCGTTCGACCTGGTGTGGGGCTATGCCGGCATCATGAGCTTTGGCCAGGCGCTGTTTTTTGGCTCGGCCGGGTATGGTGTGGCGCTGCTCGCGCGCGACCTCGACATCACCAACATCTTTCTGGTGCTGCCCGCGGGAACGCTGATCGGGCTCACCTTCGCGCTGCTGCTCGGCGGCTTCCTGCTGCTGGGTCGGCACCCCTCCAGCGTGATCTTCGTATCGCTGGGCACGCTGACCGGCTCCTATGCCGCCGATCGCCTCGCGCGCGGCTGGTATTATCTCGGCGGCCAGAACGGCATCCCCTCGATCGCGCCGATGACGGTAGGTGCTTACGAATTCTCGGAAGGGCCGCCGTTTTACTATCTCGTGCTCGGCATTCTCGTCGTCGTCTACCTGCTCTGCCGCTTCCTGGTGCGCTCGCAGTTTGGTCTCGCGCTGGCAGGCTTGCGCGAAAACGAGCAGCGCATCGCCTTCTTCGGCTACAAGGCGCAGCACCTGAAGGCGATCATCTTCGCGATCGGCGGCGCGGTGGCGGGTCTTGCCGGTAGCCTTTACGCCTTCCACGAAGGATTTGTCTGGCCCAACATGGTCGGCGTCGTGGTGTCGACGCAAGTGGTGCTCTACGTCCTGTTCGGCGGCTCGGGCACGCTGATCGGCGCCGTGATCGGTGCCGTCATCGTCGAGGGCGTCAGCTTCTGGCTGTCGGACAACTATCGCGAGGTCTGGCCGATCATCCTTGGCGTGCTGCTCCTGCTCGTGATCCTGTTCCGGCCGCTCGGCCTGATTAGTTTCGTGCTCGGCGAACGCGAGCGGGTCGGCAGTTTTGGCGGCAAGTCCAAGGAGACCGAAAAGGAGAAGCGCAATGCCGCTCCTTGAAGCCACCGGCGTCAAAAAGATCTTCGGCAAGCTCACCGCGCTCGACGGCGCCGCGCTCACCGTCGGCGAGAACGAGTTTCACGGCCTGATCGGCCCGAACGGCTCCGGCAAGAGCACGCTGATGAAGTGCATCGCGGGAGCCGAGGTGCCGACGCAGGGCAAGGTCTCTTTCATCAATACCGACATCACCGCGTTCACGCCGACCGAGCGTGCGCGGGCCGGCATGAGCCTGAAATTCCAGATCACGTCGGTGCTGCCGTCGCTGACGCTGTACGACAACATCCTGCTCGCGCTCCAGGCGCAGTCCTCGCTGTTCGACCTCGTGTTCTCGCGCACGAGGGGGGCGCTGCACGACCAGGTCATGACCATGCTGACGCAGTTCCGGCTGGCCGATCGCGCCTTCGACGCGGCGGCGGCGCTGTCGCACGGCCAGCAGCAATGGCTGGAGATCGCGATGGCGCTCGCGGGCAAGCCGAAACTTCTGCTGCTCGACGAGCCGACCGGCGGCATGAGCCTTGAGGAGCGCCGCGTCACCGGCGAGCTGTTGCAGCCGATCAAAAAACATTGCTCGCTCGTGATCGTCGAGCACGATCTCGATTTCATCCGCGACATCTGTGATCGGTTGACCGTGCTCGACCAGGGCAAGGTGCTGGCATCAGGCACCGTGTCCGAGATCCAGGCCAACAAATCCGTCCAGGAGATCTATCTGCGCCGTGCCTGAATTTTTGGACATCAAGCATCTCGACGCCGGCTATGGCCGCAGCCAGGTCCTGTTCGACGTCAATTTCGGCATTCCCTGGCGCGGCGGCGTCGCCGTGCTCGGGCGCAACGGCGCTGGCAAGACCACGCTGATGAAGACCATCGTCGGCGAACTGCCGGCGTGGAAGGGCGAGGTCGCCTTCGACGGCCGCGACATCAGCCGCCGCGCGACCCAGGAGCGCGTGCGCGCCGGCATCGGCTATGTGCCGCAGGAGCATTCGGTGTTCGCGCGCCTGTCGGTGCGCGACAATCTCGCGGTCGGCTCGCTCGCGAGCAAGAAGGCCGACGCGGTCGACCACGTGCTGACCATCTTCCCAAAGCTCGGCCAGCGCCTCGACCAGCCCGCCGGCACACTCTCCGGCGGCGAGCGCAAGATGCTCGCGATCGGCCGCGCCATGCTGGGGGATCCCAAGCTCTTGCTGTTGGACGAGCCGACCGAAGGCGTCTGGATCGGCGTGATCGAGGAGATCACCGAGCGCCTGATCGAGCTGGCGAAAAACATCGCCGTCATCATCGTCGAGCAGCACCTCGACCTCGCGCTGCGCGTCGCAGATTACGCCTATGTGCTGGACCGCGGCCGCGTCGCGCTGCAAGGCGAGGCGGGCGAGGTGAGGGCGAATCCGGAGCTGCTGCGATATCTGGCGCCGTAGGTTGCGTTGAGGCGGCTCTGGAGCCAACTCTCGCTTGCGATCGGACGCTTATGGCATGTTTCCGAGGAACGGATTGACAATGGTAAGCCCGCCGACGTTACGGCCATGCTGCATGTCTTCGCTGTAGAGCGTATCGCAGCCGGCCCCGATCGCGGCGGCGACGGTCAGCGCATCGTAGAAAGCGAAGCCATCATCTCGTGCGAGCGCAAGAGCCGCACGGCTGATCTCTGCCGTCAGCGGGAACGCCGGATCGAGCGCATTGTCGATATCATCGAACACAAGCTCGATGTCGCGCCAGCTGATCCCCTGCTTCTTGCGCAAGACGTTTGCCAGTTCGTTCAGGACTTGCACGCTGACGGTGCCGCCCTGGTTGATCAGGTCTCGAGAGATGGTTGCCTTGGTGCCAGTCTGCTGCGCGTAAACGAGAATGTTGGTATCCAGAAATGCCCTCACCGCTCGTTCGCCTCATCGCGATCGAACTTGTAGTCGGCAGGGAATGGAGGCCAGTTGCGGGCGCGCATATTTTCGATTGCCCGCCGACGACGCTCTTCCTTGGTCTCGACCTCGATCTTCCCCTTGCGGGCGGCGACGACGGCGAGTTCGTCGCCTTCCTTGAGGCTCAGTTCCTCGACCAAAGCCTTGGGCAGGCGAACCGCAAGGCTGTTGCCCCATCTGGAGACCTGCATCGTACACTCCATGATATACAAAATTTATTGTATATCATGGGATATATATCAGTGGAATTCAAGGCGTCCGCAGGCCCTTACGGATGCTCCCAGGTGGGGTCGGCGGGTCTCGCTCGGACAGAATACAGGAAGGGCGAAGGGCTTGCCCGCCCTTACTTCACCGCCCCAAAGCGGCTGTCGAATGAGTTCGACGACACCACCGGCGCGGCTCCCATGATCTGCGTCGCTTCACCCGCGCCATCCGACACTGACGGCTTCAGCGCCGGGCGCGTCGCGGCGAGGCGGGTGTCGGGCTTCGCCGGCTCGGCGGGCTTGGCGGCCACAGTCGGCTTCGGCGCGTCCTTGGTGGTATCGCGGCCGGGCACGAACCGGGTCACCGCGGCCTTCAGTCGGGACGCTGCGGTGGGCGGCGTTGTCGATGTCGCGGCCGGGGCGACAGATGCTGTGGCCTGCGGCGGAGGCGTGGTCGCCGTGGTGTCGGCGGTGCCCATGCCCATCTTGCGGCCGAGGTTGGAGAAGAAGCCGCCCTGCGATTTCTCTTGGGATTTCTCGGCCGGAGCAGCGATGGCGACGCGGGAGTTGGCGGCGGGTGCGCTGACGGCGACGACCGGTTCTTCCTGCGGCGAGGGCGCGGCGGCATCGAGATTCGGCTTCGGCGGATTGACGTGTCCGGGGATCGTGCCCGGCGCCTTCGCCATCGCCAGCATCTGCAAGGTCGTGCCTTCGGCACCCTCCGACAGACCTGTCGAGCCTTCCGGAATCTTCGCGGCGAAAATCTTGTTCATGCCGCCGTCGATGCCGGTGTTCATGCGCGCAACCGGTGTACCGCGCGAAACCAGCTTGTTGTACTCGGCCTGGTCGCGCTGGTCCTTGTCGCGCACGGCGCTGACGATGTCCTCGGGGATCACATAGGCCGGGCACTTTGCCGAGGCGTCGAACACCGGATCGCGCTTGGCGTCGGGCGCCTTCGTCGCGTCGAAGACGTACTTCTTCTCGCAGAAATCGACCTTCGGCTCCTGCCGCGTCACCTCGAAATGGTCATAGCCTTCCTTGATCATCTTCCAGAACGGCATGTTCGGATTGTTCCGGTGCTTGGCCATGTTCACCGGCGTCATCTTGAACGGATAGGCCTGCAGCTGGAACGCCTTCTGGCCGCCGAAGAAGGACTCGCGCCCGAGCGAATAGATCTCGGCGATCTGCTCGTCCGTCATCGCGTAGCAGCCGCGCGACGAACAATCGCCATGCACCATCAGCTGCGAGCCGCTGCGGCCCAAAGCCTTGTCGAATGCGTTCGGATAGCCCGTGTTGAACGACAAATAGTACGCCGACTGCGGATTCATCTGGCTCGGATTGATCGAGTAGAATCCTTCCGGCGCCTGGCGGTCGCCTTCGCGCACCTTCGGTCCGAGATCACCCGACCAACGGCAGATCGGATAGGTCTTGAGCAGCACGAACTGGCCGTTGCGGGCCTGCTTCCAGACCTCGAGCTCGGCCTCCTGCTTGAACAGGCGGACCAGGATCGGTGATTGCAGGTCCATGTCCTTCTCGACCATCGCGGCGAGAAGTTTTGGCGGGACCGGCTGGTTGGCCTTGGCATTGGTCGCAAGCGAAACCTGGTCGGTGTCACAGCCGGCCAGCACAAAGCTGGCGGCAAGCGCCACCGAAACCAAAAACGCGCGAGCAAGCGAACGAGAAATCAAAACGGACCCCACACCGTGCCGGGCATCGCGCGCAAACCCCAATCTTGAAGCATGATCCAACCGGAGACCCGGACCCGTCGCAACGGGCTTTTTCAGATCACGCTCCAGCGCTTATGCCCTGAAGCCATTGATTAAAATTCTAACCTCTGGGTCATGTGGTCGCAACCCGAGCGGGGATCACGAGCCCGTTGGCCCAAAGGTGTGGTCAACGAAGACTTAAACTGGGCCGCAACTTGGGCCTTGCGGCCAAACCAGTACTGAGATCGCCGATTTGGGCAAAAAAAGGGTTAACGCGGGGTTACCGGGGGCTGGGCGGTTTGGCCGGGCCCCAAATTCAGTGTCGTCCTGGCGAAAGCCGGGACCCATAACCCCAGTGCGCAATTTGGCGAAGAACCGCCGTCTGGTACTCCCATCGTCTCCAATCGAGAGATTCCGCGGTCTGGGTCCTGGCTTTCGCCAGGACCACGGCGGAGGGTGACACCCCCAAATCGGCCCGAATCAGCCCAGTTTTCGGCCGATATCGAGAAATTTCTGCCGCCGCTGCTTGCGGACGGCGTCGCCGTCGAGGCCGCGGAGCTCGTCAAAAGCCTTGGCGATGGCGTCGCCCGTGGTGGCGATCATGGCGGCGGGGTCGCGATGGGCGCCGCCTGCCGGCTCCTTCAAAATGCTGTCGATCACGCCGAAGCGGAGCATGTCCTGGGCGGTGATCTTCATGTTGTTGGCGGCTTCCTGCGCCTTGGTGCCGTCGCGCCAGAGGATCGAGGAGGCGGCCTCGGGCGAGATCACGCTGTAGATGGCGTGCTCCAGCATCAGCACCTTGTTGGCGGTGGTGATCGCGATAGCGCCGCCCGACATGCCCTCGCCGGTGATGATGGCGACGTTCGGCACGGTCAGCGCCAGGCAGGCATCGGTCGAGCGCGCGATGGCCTCGGCCTGGCCACGCTCTTCCGCACCGATGCCGGGATAGGCGCCGGCGGAATCGGCGAGCGTCAGCACCGGCAGACCGAAGCGCTCGGCCATCTCCATCAGCCGCACGCATTTGCGATAACCCTCGGGCCGCGCCATGCCGAAATTATGCTTGATGCGGCTCTCGGTGGAATCGCCCTTTTCCTGGCCCATCACGCAGATGGCCTCGCCGCGGAAGCGGCCGAAGCCGGCCACCAGCGCCTCGTCCTCGCCGAACTTGCGGTCGCCGGCGAGCGGGGTGAACTCAGTGATCAGGCCCTTGATGAAGTCGTTGAAATGCGGCCGCTGCGGATGCCGCGCCACCAGCGTCTTTTGCCACGGCGTCAGGTTCAGATAGAGGTCGGCCAGCGCCAGCGCCGCCTTGTCCTCGATCCGCCCGATCTCATCAGTGATGTCGCTGCCGGAGGCCGCAAGCGTCCGCAATTCGTCGAGCTTGGAATCGAGCTCGGCGACGGGCTTTTCGAAATCGAGGTAGCTGCGCATCTGGTCTTGCATCAACTCAATATAGGGAGGACGGGGCGAGGCGGCGAAGCGGATTCGATGTCGCGGAAAGAAGTGTAGGTTTGTCAATGAGTTGGCTTGTGTGCTCGCAGGGCACCGCCAAATCAATCGTGAGGCCACGGCTCTTTCTGCGGAGATGTGGCCGAAGTCAAGGCGGTTTCACCGTCGTTCCAGCTGAGCTCCCGTGTCCCGGACGCGCTGCAGCGCTTCTTCAGCGCTGCTGCGCAGAACCGGGACCCAGCAAGCGACATGGGCCCCGGCTCAGCAGCGCACCGTCTCACGCTGCGCTGCGTCCGGGGTGCGAGACCTGTTTACTTCTCCGCCAGCGGGTGCAGGTCGCGGACCAGGCTCTTCAGCCGCTCCTCGACCACGTGGGTGTAGATCTGGGTCGTCGAGATGTCGGTGTGGCCGAGCAGTGTCTGCACGATGCGCAAATCGGCGCCGTTGTGCAGGAGATGACTGGCGAAGGCGTGGCGTAGCACGTGTGGGGAGACCAGCCGGGCTTGAAGCCCCGAGGCGACCGCGAGCTCCTTCAAGTCGCGGCCAAAATGCTGCCGCGTCAGATGCCCGCTCTCGCCGAACGAGGGGAACAACCATTTCGAGGCCGCCACGCTGTTCTTCTTGTCCGTCTTGTTGTTTTCCTTGGCGGCCTCCGTCGCCGCGAGATAATCGGCCATCGCCTGCCGCGAGGCCTCGTTGAGCGGCACCAGCCGTTCCTTGTTGCCTTTGCCGCGCACCACGATCATGCGGGCGTCGCGCTTCGCGGCCGTGCGCGGCAGCGCCACCAGCTCGGAGACGCGCAGGCCGGTGGCGTAGAGCACCTCGAGCAGGCAATAGAGTCTCAGAGCGCGCAGCAGTTTCGAGGGCGAAGCATCCTCCGCCTCGCTCAACTCCTTGGCGCGGCGGAGCATGCGGTCGACATCCGCGATCGAGAGCACCTTCGGCAGGCCGCGGCCGCGCTTGGGGCCGGACAGGATCGCCGCGGGATCGTCGGTTCTGATCCGTTCGTTCAGGAGGAAACGGTAGAGATGCCGCATCGCCGACAGCCGCCGCGCGACGCTGGTGGACTTGAAGCCGCGCGTATCGAGATCGGCGAGATAGTCGCGCAGCGTCTGCGTCGCCGCGTCTGCAAATGTATGGCCGACGCGGCCGAGAAACTCGGAGAAATCGGTAAGGTCGCGGCGGTAGGCATCGAGCGTATTGGGGCCGGCGCCCTGTTCCGCCGCGAGCATGTCGAGGAACAGGCCGGTGAGCTTGGCATCTGAGGGCTTTGCACGCATGCCCGGCAGCCTAGCTCCTATTTCTTGAGAAACTTGTCCGGCGGGATCGTCACCGTCATTTCCCGCGGCTTGGGATTGACGAAGTTCGCCAGCGCGAAGACCGCGCCATAGACGATGCCGGCGATCACGGCGACGACCGTCAGAAAGCGGAACAGGCTGGGCATCGGCAAGATCTCGGAGAGGGTCTCGGTCAGGGGCTTGGCGGGCAAATTAACCAATGAAATCATCCAACACGTTCGCCGTTTCGTGGCAAGAGTCCTCTGGCGAGGGCCCCTGCGGGGTCGTATAGGTGGCCAAAGGATGCCGCCTTTGGCGGCAGATCGAGCGAGACCCAATCGAGCGAGACAAATGTCCGACGCCGCGTTGCCGATCCAAGCTTCGCCTGAGGCCGACATCCTGTCGGCGCTCGGGACGCGCTCGATCGTGCTCGTCGGCATGATGGGGGTCGGCAAATCCACCATCGGCCGCCGCATGGCGGCCCGGCTCAAGCTCCCCTTCGTCGACGCCGACACCGAGATCGAGGCGGCGGCCGGCATGACCATACCGGAAATCTTCGAACGCCACGGCGAGCCGCATTTCCGCGACGGCGAGGCCCGCGTGATCGCGCGTCTGCTCGACGGCGGCCCCATCGTGCTGGCGACCGGCGGCGGCGCCTTCATGCGCGAGGAGACGCGGGGCCGCATCGCGGCGAAGGCGATCTCGATCTGGCTCAAGGCCGATCCTGATGTCATCATGCGCCGGGTGCGCCGGCGCGCCGACCGTCCGCTGCTCCAGACCGCCGATCCCGAAGGAACCGTGACGCGCCTGCTCACCGAGCGCGAGCCGATCTACGGCAATGCCGACCTCACCATCGCCTCGCGCGACGTGCCGCACGACAAGATCGTCGAGGAGACCATCGAGACGCTGCGCGCGCATCTTTGCGGCGAACGGGCGTCCCCGCCACCAGCCGACGTCGCGAGTGCCGTACGATGACCGCGCCTTTGAAACATTCCGATCCTGTCAACGTGGAGGTCGCGCTCGGCGACCGCGCCTATGACATCGTCATCGGCCGCGGCGTGCTGGCCTCGCTCGGCGAACGGGTCGCGCGTTTGCGCCCCGGCGTGCGCACCGCGATCGTGACGGATCGCACCGTTGCGAAATACTGGCTCGAACCCGCCGAGGCCTCGCTCGCAGCCGCGGGTATTCCGACATCGCGCATCGTCGTCGAGGAAGGCGAGATCTCCAAAACCTACGCCGGCCTCGAAAAGGTCAGCGAAGCCCTGATCGCCGCAAAAATCGAGCGCAACGATCTCGTCATCGCGCTCGGGGGCGGCGTTGTCGGCGATCTCGCCGGCTTTGCCGCCGCGATCCTGCGCCGCGGCGTCGATTTCGTGCAGGTGCCGACCTCGCTCCTGGCACAGGTCGATTCCTCCGTCGGCGGCAAGACCGGCATCAACTCGCCGCAGGGCAAGAACCTGCTCGGCGCCTTCCACCAGCCCGTGCTGGTCATCGCCGACACCGCCGTGCTCGACACGCTGTCGCCGCGGCAATTCCGTGCCGGATATGCCGAGGTCGCCAAATACGGCGTGCTCGGTGACGAGACCTTCTTCACCTGGCTGGAGAAGAACCATTCCGACATCTCCAGGGGCGGCTCGGCGCGCGAGCATGCGATCGCGACCTCCTGCCGCGCCAAGGCCGGCGTCGTCTCGCGCGACGAGCGCGAAACCGGCGAGCGTGCGCTGCTCAATCTCGGTCACACTTTCGGTCACGCGCTGGAGGTGGCGACCGGCTTCTCCGATCGCCTGTTCCACGGCGAGGGCGTTGCGATCGGCATGACGCTGGCGGCGCAGTTCTCGGCCAGGCTCGGCATGATCGGCGAAGCGGATGCGGCGCGCGTCGAGCGGCATCTGATTGAGGCCGGCCTGCCGACGCGCTTGCAGGACATCGCGGGCTTCGCGCAGGAAGGGCTTGCCGATGCCGACGTGCTGATGGCGCTGATGGCGCAGGACAAGAAGGTCAAGCGCGGCAAGCTCACCTTCATCCTGCTGGAGGCTGTGGGGCGCGCCGTGATCGCGAAAGACGTCGAGCCGGCTCCGGTGCGCGACTTCCTCAAGGACAAGCTCGCCCACAAGGCGTGACACGCGGCTGAACTTCTATTGAGTGGTTCATGGATTGGCTCGGATTCACCATCGTCATTCTCTGCCTGCTCGTCTCCGGCTTCTTCGCTGCGAGCGAGACCGCGCTGACCGGCGCCTCGCGCGCCAGCATGCTGCGGCTCTCCAAGCAGGGTAATCGCGACGCCGACGTGGTCTCGCAGCTGCTCGACATGCGCGAGCGCTTGATCGGCGCGCTGCTGCTCGGCAACAACATCGCCAACATCAGTGCATCGGCGCTTGCCACCAGCATCTTCACCGCCTGGTTCGGCGATGTCGGCGTGCTCTACGCCACCGGCTTGATGACGGCCCTGGTCGTGATCTTCGCCGAGGTGCTGCCCAAGACCATCGCGATCAACGCGCCCGACCGGATGGCGCTTGCGGTGGCGCGCCCGATGCGGCTGACGATGTATGTGCTGGGGCCGCTGCTGCGGATCGTGGAAGTCATCGTGCGCCTGTTGATGCGCCTGTTTGGCCTCGCCGGCGAGCACCAGGCGATCCTGTCGCCGACCGAACGCCTGCGCGGCGCGGTCGACCTGTTGCATCACGAGGGCAAGGTCGAGAAGCACGACCGCGACATGCTCGGCGGCCTGCTCGATCTGCGCGAGCTCCAGGTCTCCGACGTCATGATCCATCGCACCGAGATGATGATGATCAACGCCGACCTACCGCCGGAAGAGCTGGTGCGCGAGGTGCTGGCGACCGAATACACCCGCATTCCGTTGTGGCGCGAGAAGCCGGAAAACATCATCGGCGTGCTCCACGCCAAGGATCTGCTGCGCGCCATCCGCGCCGCCGACGGCGACACCTCGCGCATCGACGTCTCCACCATCGCGCTGCCGCCCTGGTTCGTGCCGGAGATGCGGCCCGTGTCCGAGCAGCTCAAGGCGTTCCGCCGCCGCAAGACCCATTTCGCGCTGGTGGTCGACGAGTACGGCGAAGTCGAAGGTCTTGTGACGCTGGAGGACATTCTGGAGGAGATCGTCGGCGACATCTCCGACGAGCACGACGTCGTGGTCGCGGGCGTGCGCGCCCAGCCGGATGGCTCGGTCGTCGTGGACGGCTCGGTGCCGATCCGCGACCTCAACCGCGCCCTGGACTGGCACCTGCCCGACGAAGAGGCCACCACGGTTGCCGGCCTCGTCATTCACGAGGCGCGCTCGATCCCCGACCGCGGCCAAAGTTTCACCTTCCACGGCTTCCGCTTCCGCGTCCTCCGCCGCGAACGCAACCGCATCACCGCGCTCCGTATTTCACCGGTGCCGCGCGAGACGGAAATGGAGGAAGCCAAGCGGAGGCGGGCCGGGACGTCGTTTTGACGCACCGTGTCATCGTCCGCGAAGGCGGACGATCCAGTACGCCGCGGCGGTTCGCTTCCTGCCGTACTGCCGCGGAGTACTGGATGCCCCGCCTGCGCGGGGCATGACAGCGGAGTTTTACGTCCCGCCTTCCCCCGGCGCCTGCGCGTGGATCGCCAGCGCGTGCACGCTGCCGGAGAGTTCCGCGGCCAGCGCCGAATTTATCATGCGGTGGCGATCGACCCGGCTCTTCCCTTTGAAGGCCTGAGACACGATATAAACGCGGAAGTGCGTCTCGCCGCCCGGCCGATGGCCGGCGTGGCCCTCATGCAAATGTGACTCGTCGACGACCTGCAGGCTTTCCGGTGTGAAAGCTTCCTGCAACTTGTTGCTGATAGTGTCTCTGATGGCCATCTGGGTCATTACGGTGCGAGATCGCTCTCCGTTATTTGCATAGGCCGCCTCTGGCGGCCGTTCAAGGACGCCTCAGCATAGCTTCGGCCATGCTTTTCAGCTAATTGCAATGTCAAGACTTGAAGGTTTTCGCATTGCGTAGTCAAAGTCAGCCATGCCGATCGATTCATCAAAGTTCTTCGACTCCATCCGGGTCAAGCCGAAAGGCAAGCAGCCGGAAGTGAAGCCGCGCGACGCCGTGGTCAACTGCGAATGGACCGGGTGTCAGAACAAGGGCGCCCATCGCGCGCCCAAGGGTCGCGACAATCAGCGTGAGTACTGGCACTTCTGCCTGAATCACGTGCGGGAGTACAACCAGAACTACAATTTCTTCTCCGGCATGAATGCTGACGCGGTCGCGCGCTATCAGAAAGATGCGCTGACCGGCCATCGTCCGACCTGGAAGATGGGCGCCAATGGCGGCGTCAAGAAGGGCGCGGAAGCCGAGATCGACGGCGCCTTCGATCCGTTCAGCATGTTCCAGGAGCTCAACGGCCGCTCCGGCTGGCGCGCCGGCCCGCAGGCCGCGCCCAAGGCCGAGACGCGCAAGATCATGAACGCCGAGCGCAAGGCGCTCCAGGTGATGGGCCTCGGCCCCGAGTCTACGCTCGCCGACGTCAAGTCCAAGTACAAGGCGCTGGTGAAGCAGCACCACCCCGACGCCAATGGCGGCGACCGCTCCACAGAGGACCGCCTGATCGAGATCATCAAGGCGTATAATTATTTGAAGACCGTGGTGCGGGAGGCGTAGGCCTCGCGCCAGCCCCCCATTCCCTACTCCTTCGGCATCGCCCCCACATACGACGAGCTCGGCCGGATCAAACGCCCCGTTCGCTGCTGCTCGCGCGCATGCGCCGTCCACCCCGCTGCGCGCGCGACCGCGAAGATCGGCGTGAAGGCCTGCCTCGGAATCGCCAGCGCATCGAGCAGGATCGCGGTGAAGAACTCCACATTGGTCTCCAGCGGCCGGTCCGGATTCTTCTGGCGCAAGGCGCTGCGGATATAGGCCTCGACCTCGCCGGCGAACGGCAGGCCGGCTCCGTCCGAGGCGAGCGCCTCGATCGCGGTCTTGAGCACGTCGGCGCGCGGATCGCGCACGCGATAGACGCGGTGACCAAAACCCATCATCCGCTCGCCGCGTGCCAGCGCCGCATCCACCCAGGTCCGGATGCGCTCGCGCGAGCCGATCGCGTCGAGCATCTCCAGCACCGGCTCGGGCGCGCCACCATGCAGCGGACCGGTGAGCGCGCAATAGCCGGCGGTGACGGCGGCGAACAGGTCGGCTTGCGTCGAGGCCACCACGCGCGCGGTGAAGGTCGAGGCGTTCATGCCGTGATCGCAGACCGTGACGAGATAGGCATCGAGCGCGGTAACCTCGCGCGTTGCAGGCGCGCGCCCATGCAGCATGCGGAGCGTGTCGGCGGCGTGGCTCACGCTCGGATCCGGCGCGACCGGGTCGAGCCCTTTGGCGCACCGGACCAGCGCGCCTGCGATCACCGGAAATGCGCCGACGATGGTCGCCTCGTGCTCCAGCCCGTGCTCCGCGCGAAGTCCCGCAACCGCTACGCGAAACCCGTCGACGATTCCCATGCCGCTTGTCGCCGGCAGCAGGTCAGCCAGCCGCGCGAAGGCGCGTTCGCGTGCGGCGCCCAGGCTTGCCCGGACATTGGCTTCGCTCAGTGTGGTCTTGCTGGCGCCGTTCCAGAGCCGGGCGGTGACGCCTTCAAAGCTCGACTGGCTGGCGAGGGTGCCGACATGCTCGCCGGCGATGATCAGCTCGCCGCGCTCGCCGTCGACATGGCTCAGCACGGTCTCAGCCGCGGGAACGCCGTCCAGCCCGATCTGGCTCTTGGTGAGGTGGATGTTCATGGCCCAAATCTCCTTTGCACCAGCGAAAGGTCGGGCCTCTCGACAGATTGATCAATCTTGATTACATAAATCAATATGAAAAATTCTCCGGAGCTCTACCTCTCCGCCCGGGAAGCCGCCGCCGAGCTAGCGATCTCGCCGGCCACGCTCTACGCCTATGTCAGCCGCGGCCTGATCCGCTCCGAGCCGACGCCGGACTCGCGAAAAAACCGCTACCGCGCCGAGGACGTCCGCGTCCTGAAGGAGCGCCGGGTGCCGTCGCCGGAGCCGCGCGGCCTGCGCAGCTTCGATGCCGATTTGCCGGTGATGGACACGGAGATCTCCACCATCACAGAGGACGGCGCGATCTATCGCGGCGTCAATTGTGTCGATCTCGCCGAGAACGACACGCTGGAGCACACCGCGACGCTTCTGTGGGACGTCTCCGGCGTCGATCCGTTCGCGCCGGACAACTTTCCCGCGGTATCCGATGAGATGCGCTTGATCGCGCAGGCCGCGCGCCGCGCCGCGCCGATCGATCGCGCCATCGCTGTGCTGGCGCTCGCATCGAGCGCGGATCCCCGCGCCTTCACCCGCGCGCATGATGGGCGTGCGATGGTCGGTGCACGCATTGTCCGGCTTCTGGTCGCGACCATGCTCAATGCGGAGCCGTCGGCCGAGCCGTTGCACCAGCAGATCGCCAAGGGCTGGGCGCCCGACAACAAGCACGCGGCCGATCTCATCCGCCGCGCGCTGGTTCTGCTCGCCGAGCATGAATTGAACGCGTCCACCTTCACCGCGCGCTGCGCGGCCTCGACCGGCCTCAATCTTTATGACTCCGTCATCGCCGGCCTCGCCGCGCTGAAGGGACCGAAGCACGGCGGCGCCGGCGTGCTCGCCTCGCAGCTCGTCAAGGCACTGGTGGATCGTGATGTCGAGCCAATGGTCCGCGAACGCGTCGCACTCGGCGAACGCTTTGCCGGCTTCGGTCACGGCGTCTACAAGCGGGGCGATCGGCGCGCGCAGTCGCTCCTGAATGCCCTGGCCCGCGCCGGCGCACCGCGCAAATTCACCCGCGAAGTGCCGGAGCGCATCGCTGAAGCGACCGGCGAGCTCGTCAACATCGACTATGCGCTCGCGGTCCTCGTGCACGCGCTGCGCCTGCCCGGAGGCAGCGAGCTCGCGCTGTTTGCGATGGCGCGCAGCGTCGGCTGGATCGCGCATGCCAGTGAGCAGCTGCAGCACGGCAAGCTGATCCGCCCACGGGCGCGCTATGTAGGACCGGCGCCGGGGCGGAGAGCGGCGGCGTCCAAAGAGTAGGCCATACCACGGTCGCGCGGGACAGCCATCCGGCGCTCAATATTGCGCCAGGAACCGATTGCCACTTGTTCCTGTTCCACTACAATTCAGACCTACCTTTTTCTGATCGCACCATGTTGCAGCGCCGCGAGTTGGACTATTGCCCGCCTGCGCCGGATCCGCCGCCCATCCGGCTGGGATTTGTCGAGTTATTGATCAGATTGAAGCGAAACCCGCTCGAATGCTGGAGTGCGGATTTTTTCCACGAGCCTATCGCCAAACTTCGCCTGCCATTCGCTGACGCTTTGCTGGTCCATGATCCTCACGCCATCAAGCGTGTGCTGATGGACAATGCAAAGAACTATCGGAAAGATGCGATCCAGCGCCGCATCCTCGCGTCCGGTCTGTCCGATGGTTTATTGAGCGTCGAAGGCGAGCGTTGGGAGCTGCAACGAAGAATTCTCGCACCCATATTCGCTCGCAGGAGCGTCAACTCTTTCGCCAAGGCCATGCTGTCGGCTGCCGACGGACTGGCCGCACGATGGACAGCATTGGGGCCCGGCGCCACCGTCGATGTCGCCGCAGAGATGGTTCTGGTCACTCTGAACGTGCTCGCGCTCACGATCTTTTCTGACGGGATCGGTGGCGACTTCGATGAATTTCGGGAGGCCATGAACGCGTATTTCAGCGTGGTCGGCCGCATCGGGGTGCTCGATCTGTTCGGCGTCCCCAAATTCGTGCCACGCCCGGGCCATCGCCGCTTGCGTCGCACGATGGCTTACTTCGAAGGGGTTATCGACACAATCATACGCACGAGACAGCAAAGGCTTGCGGCTATTGCCGCAAACGAGGGGCCGGACGACCTTTTGACGCTGCTGTTGCGTTCGCTGGATCCCTCGACCGGCCGGCAACTCAGCCCCACGGAGGTTCGCTCCAACATCCTCACTTTTCTTTCGGCGGGACATGAGACGACTGCCAACACGCTCGCGTGGTCGATCTTTTTGCTTTCGCAGGTGCCGGAATGGCGATCGCGCGTCGCGGAGGAAGCTGAACGGGAGTTGTCGGATCCGGGGGATGACCTGGCCGACCGGCTGATCGTGACCAAGGCAGTTATCGAAGAAGCGCTTCGCCTCTACCCGCCGATCGCCGCACTGAGCCGGGCCGCGCTCGATGCCGATGTGCTGGGTGAAATCGCGGTCAAGCCACGATCGCTGATCGTGATCGCGCCCTATGTTCTCCATCGACATCGCGCCCTGTGGAGCCGCCCGGATGCATTCGATCCCTCACGATTTCTACCGGAGGCCCGCGGCGGAATTCCACGTTTTGCCTACTTGCCTTTCGGGATGGGGCCTCGGACCTGTATCGGCTCGACCTTTGCCTTGCAGGAGGCTGCAATCGTTCTGGCCGTCTTGACCCGCCATTTCCAGATGCAGCTGCTGTCGCACGCCGAAGTCTGGCCCCTCCAGCGCATTACGTTGCGTCCCGCAAAGGGGCTGCCGATGCGATTAATTCAGAGCAAGGCCCTTTAGAGGTTGATGACCTCAAGTTCGTCCGGCTCGGCGAGGAAGATCGATCTGTAGACCGTACAAGACGTCGCCAGCACTCGCCTGCCCGTTCATCGCCGGATCAGTGCAGTTCACGGCAACAGGTGAGCGCTTAATTGCTTTCCGTGCTGTCCACCCCCGGGCAGGCTTGCAGCATCTTCTATCGCCTCGGGAGCCATTCGTGTCGCAAGCCGTCCTACCCAGCCGAAGCCGAGCCCTTCGCACGCCCGCCGAACTCACTTCGGCCATCGCAACGGCATACGAGCGCATCGAACGTGACCAACACCGCAATTGCTGGGTCCATGTGAGGCCGATGGCGGAGGCGCTGGCGCAGGCTGAGGCGCTCGCGCGGCGCGGCGCGCAAGGCGAATTCCTGCCGCTCCTCGGCGTGCCTTTCGGCGTGAAGGACAACATCGACGTGGAGGGCATGCCGACCACGGCGGCCTGTCCGTCCTTCGCCTATGTTGCGGAGCGATCGGCCCGGTGCGTCGAGCGCCTGGCCGCAGCGGGCGCAATCTGTCTCGGCAAGACAAACCTGGATCAGTTCGCCACCGGGCTCTCCGGCGCCCGGTCGCCTTACGGCGTCTGCCCGAGCGCGGCTGACGATCGCTACATCTCGGGCGGGTCGAGCTCCGGTTCGGCTGTCGCCGTGGCCGCCGGCCATGTCGCTTTTTCACTCGGAACCGACACCGGCGGCTCGGGCCGGATACCGGCAGGTTTCAACGGCATCATCGGAATCAAGCCGACGGTCGGGTTTGTCTCATCCCGCGGGCTCGTCCCGAACTGTCCGACGATCGATTGTCCATCGATCTTTTGCAATTCCGCAGCCGAAGGCAAACTGTTGCTGGAGCTCATTGAGGGCTTTGATGAAGAAGATCCCTACAGCCGGAAGGCGCTCGGCCCGTCATCGGCTTTCCCCCAGGAATTCCGCTTCGGACGCATTTCTGGCGGTCAGCTGAACTCGTTCGGTATGCCCGAATGCGACGCGCTCTACGAACAGGCTTGCGAGAGGCTTGTGGGGTTGGGAGGACGGGCCCTTGAGACTGACTTCACGCCTTTCGCCGAGGCCGGCGAGATGCTGTTTTCAGGGCCCTGGAT
The DNA here is from genome assembly GCF_029846695.2 of Bradyrhizobium nivariense. NCBI lineage: Bacteria > Pseudomonadati > Pseudomonadota > Alphaproteobacteria > Hyphomicrobiales > Nitrobacteraceae > Bradyrhizobium > Bradyrhizobium nivariense. Next base: position 31,614 of record NZ_JARWCR020000071.1, read on the forward strand.
CGCTGAACGCTATGCGGCGATCAGCAAGCTCCTCGACATTGATCGGAGCAATTTGCTGGAGGTTACGCGCAAAGTCCTGGATTCTGCAGCGCAGTTTACAGCGGCAGATGCGTTCGCCGCGCAACACCGTCTCCTGAAGCTGCGGCGGCAGGTCCAGTTACTGTTCAAACAGATCGATGTCTTGATGGTGCCCACCGCACCGCGTCCCTTCACCATTGCTGAAATGCTGGAGGATCCCATCACGCTCAATAGCCGTCTGGGTCACTACTCCTACTTCGCCAATCTTCTGGACCTGTGCGCGGTGGCGCTTCCCAATACGACGCTCCCCACCGGCATGCCCATGGGCGTCACCCTGCTGGCACCCGCATGGCACGATCACGCCCTCCTGGACTTTGCCTCGCGATGGCAGCCGAAAGATCGTGGCGCTCTCTTCGGTCTGAAAGTCTATTCACGTACCGCCGGTTAGACGAGTTCGAGATCGAGTGCGCGCAAATTCAGGATGACGATCAGACCCCTGTCGTAGCGGATGATGCCTCTCGCCTGCATGCGCGAGAGCTGCACCGTCACCCATTGTCGTGTCGCTCCGATCAGGTTGGCGAGATCGCCATGGGTGAACGGAATGCCGATCACGATCTCACGGCCCTGCTGCGATCCGTAGATCTTCGAGAGAAAGATGAGCAGACGCTGCAGCCGCTCGGTAACCGACCGAGTGCCGAGCATTTGCGCCATGGCCGAATAGCATCTCGCCTTGAAGGCCAGCGCGTCCAGAAGCGCAACCGCGATGGTCGCCGACTGCAGCGCAAGTTCGCGCAGGGCGGGGCCAGGCAGAAACAGAAGCCGGCTGCGCTCAATTGCAACCGAAGACCACATATGCGCGCCGGCGCCGAAGAGGTCCGGCCCGCCCACGAAATTTCCACCAAACCAGTAGGCGAGCGTCACCTCACGCCCGGAGGGTGCTGCATAATAGCTGCGGATCCGGCCGGATTCGATCAGATATATGCCGCTCTGCGTGTCGCCCTGGCGCCAGATATGCTTGCCGATGTCGAGAATCTCGTGACGGCCAATTGCAAGGACGCGACGCCGGTCAGCCTCACTCAGCGGATCGAGCAAACCCGGCAGCGACCTGACCAGAGTATCCGACTCGGCCAGCATGATCCCGGCCGTAGTCCTGAGTGTTGCCGCTGACATCTGCCCACTCCCTCGTAGCCGGAGCAGATCCATTCAAGAGCCATGCCAGCCCGCACTGAGCTTAGGTCACTGTTTCCATTTGCTCGAACGCCTTGCGGCCTTCGGTCCGGATCAGATCAAGGCAATCCCGCTTGAGGGCGAGATAGGCGGGATCGGTCAGGATGGCGCTGGAACGCGGGCGCGGCAGGCCCACGGAAAGATCCCGCAGGATACGGCCCGGCCCGGCGCTCATGATCAGCACGCGATCCGACAGGAGAATGGCTTCGTCGATATCGTGCGTGACGAAAACGATGGTGGCGTTGATCCGGTCGCGAAGCTCCAGAAGGTTATCCTGCATCACCGCCCGGGTCTGCGCGTCCAAAGCACCGAACGGCTCGTCCATGAGCAGGACACGCGGCTGGTTTGCGAGGGCGCGCGCAATCGCCACGCGCTGCTGCATGCCGCCTGAAAGCGTATGCGGATAGGCGTTCGCGAATTTTGTCAGCCCGATCATTTCGATCAGGTCGTTAGCGATCCGCAGCGCCTCCGCCTTCGACTTGCCGAGCGCGCGCGGCCCATGAGCGATATTGCGGCGCACCGATTTCCACGGAAACAGATGCGGCTGCTGGAAGACCATCCCTATATCAGGTCGGGGTGCCAGCATTGGCTCGCCAGCCACCATGACCTGGCCTTCGAACGGCCGTTCGAGGCCTGCCATCGCATTCAAAAGCGTAGACTTGCCGCAGCCCGACGGACCCACGAGCGAGACGAATTCGCCCGACATGACCGCCAGAGACACCCGGTCCACCGCCATAACCTGGCCGCGCGGCACATCGAAGACGATGCTCAAATCCTCGACGCGGATGATCGCTTGAGGTGTTGCCGATGAAGGTGCGGGCGCAGCATCCACCAGCCGGAGCGGTGGGGGCGGACGAAGCGGGTTGTGCATCATCGCCACCATACGGCACGTTCAGCGATTGCCGCGAAGGAACGGTCGGCCACGAATGAGAGCAATCCGAGCGCCGCCAGCCCTCCCATGACCTGTCCGGTCTGCATGTTCTGTTGCGCAATCTCGATCCGGTAAACGATGCCGGCAAACGCGCCCGCCAGCTCAGCGGCGACCAGCGTGTAAAAGGAGATGCTTACGGCGGTGCGCAGGCCGACAACGATGTAGGGAAGCGCGCCCAGCAGGACGATCTCCGATAGCATCTGCCGGCGTGGCGTGCCGAGCATCTGCGCGGCGCGAATGAGGCCGCGGTCGACCTTCTGCACGCCGATATGGGTCGCGAGCCACACGGTGAAGAACACGCCCCAGACGACCAGAAACAGTTTGCCGGCCTCCGACAGCCCGAACCAGAGGATCACGATCGGCACAAAGGCGATTGGGGGGATCGGGCGAAGAATATGGAACAACGGAGAGAGCAGGCTTGAGACCAGCCGGAACTGGCCTGTCAGGACGCCCAGCATGATCCCGCCCGTGGCACCGATCAAAAATCCCGCAGTGACGCGGAAGAGGCTCGCTGAAAGGTCGCTGAAAAACTGACCGCTATGGATCCAGTCAAGGACGGCGACAGCTACCGTCGAAGGTGGCGGAAACAGCACCGCGTTGACGATCCGCAATCGTGCGATCAATTCCCATGCGCCGACGAAGGTTGGCACGGAGAGCACACCGACAAGCACGCTCAGGCGCCCGGCCGCGTTCGCACGGTTGCCTACGCCGGCGCTCATGGATTGGCCGACAGCGTCACACGTGCGGCATCAAGCGCTTTCAGCGGAGCGGTCGCAATGATCTTCGAGAAATCGGGCATTACCGCCCCGGGCGGATGATTGCCGGTATCGAGCCGCCAGGCAGCGTGCGTTTTTAGCGTCTCGAGCAGCCTGTCGTCGATGCGCACGTGATAGATGTAATCCGACCAGATCGCCGCCAGCTCGTCGCGCTTCATGCCGGTTGCTGCGGCAACGACGTCGATCGCTTCGTTCGGATGAGCCTTGACCCAGCCTTCAGCTTCAATGAGGGCAGCCAGGAATTTGCCGACGACCGCGGGGGAGGCCTCCAGATAGGATCGCATCACAACGATGTTGAAGGTCTCCGAGTAGAGCCCCTTCGTATCGAGCAGGACGGCGCCCTCGCCAAGAGCCTTCTTTGCATTCGCTACATGCGGCTCCCAGGTGTCGAACGCATCAATGCTCCCCGCCGCCAGTGCGGGAAGCATCTCCTGCGGCCGAAGATTGACGAGCGTAACGTCCTTGGCGGTCAGTCCCGCCGCCTTCAACAGAACCGCCGTGTAGACCTCACTACCCGTCCCGGCCGTGAAGCCGATGCGTTTACCGCGCAAATCCGCTTTCGCCCTGATTGCGGCGGACGCGGCCGTCATCGTCTTCAGATCCGAATATTCCATGCCGGCGACGAAGGCGATTGGCTGCTGGGCCATCGCGGCCGCCGTGACCGGAGCTTCGGCGGTCGTTGCGATATCCGCTCCACCTCCCACCACCGTATCGAGGCACTGCTTTCCGCTCGTGAAATTCGAGACGGAGATATCGAGTCCCTGCTTGGCGAAGAAGCCGTTCGTCTTGGCGACGATCGCGAGGCCCGAAATCGGGCCAAGATTCTGCGCAAGCCGCGCCTTCAGCACATCTTCGGCTCTAGCCCGGGAACCGGGATTCAAGACGCCCGCATATGCTGAGATCGCAAACAAAACCATGCGAAGAGCTGTTTTCGAGCGCATGCAACCACCCCCGTCATGTCGGCGGCCGCAACGGCCAGCCTATGATCGGACGAGGGTCATCCGAAGGCAACGCGCCGTGAAGCAATTAATCGACAACCTCGCCCGTTGACGGCTATTTGCGCATCGCCGATGCGCAGGGGACTGTAATTTGGGCAACGGAGAGCTCCGTCCGCCCGCCTCTTGTGTTGCGCGAGCTCTGCCCATTCAGAGCCGGCGTGCCCTCAGCCGGAGGGACTCGGTGCCGTGCCCAGGTTACGGTGCTTTCCCGGTTGCGGTCATCATCAACGCGGGCTATCCGGCCGACGTGCTTGAGAAGGGCAAAGTCGAGGCTGCGGCGACCCGTACGCTCGGCATCGCGCTTCAGGCCCGCGGCTTTGCTTCCGCGACGCCGCTGCGGTGCCGCCGGCGAATGGTCCATACCGCCAGGCTCACAACGATCGCGATGCCGACCACGGTGAGGATCCAGATGTGCTTGCCGATATGCCCGTGATGCGGCAGCCCGGCATATTCGTGCAGCGCCGACACCGCGAGCACGCCCGGCAGCACATGCGCCGGCGCCCAGGCCAGGATCGCCGGGATGTTCACCGCGTAAAACTTCGCCGGCGCCATGCCGAGCGCCCCGGCAGTCACGGGCACGAAGGCGCGGATCGGTGGCACGAAGCGGCCGAAGAACACCGCCCAGGCACCGAAGCGGTGGAAGAAGCTTTCGCTCTCCTCGACCACGCGCGGATAATTGGCCAGCGGCCAGGTGTTGAGGATTTCGCGCTGCTGCCGGTGCCCGATCCAGTAGGCCGAGCCGTCACCGAGCACAGCGCCAACTGCCGCCGCCAGCAGCACCCATTGCAGCTTCAGCTCGCCGCCTGGAACCAGCGCACTCAGCGCCAGGATGATGGTCGAGCCGGGGATCACCGAGCCCACAACCGGCACGGCCTCCAGCAGGGCCGCCAGGAACAGGGTCAGATAGGCCAGCCACGCATGGGCCGAGACGAATGAAATGAGGGGATCGAGAAAGGACGTCACGTCGTCTCTGTGGTTGGATTGGGCGTTGGGGGTCGGACCCTACATAAGTAACGGGCGGCGGTAAAAGTGCCGCCCGCGTAAGCAGGACCCCGCATCTGCACGAAATTCAAGCGTGATTCGCAAGGCAGCCCTCCAAAATCTGCGTTCCTCACCTATCTAAATGAAAAGACAATGGAACTTTGATTGGGGCGCGGGCTTCTGCCCGCACGCTGTCTCTGATAGGTTCGCGACCGCACCCAGCCGCAGCCAACGTGCAAATAACTGGTCTCGGGACCGCCCGGGGCCTCGGAGGATTGATGACGACCGCCGCTCTGTCCAAAGTTGAGGAAGTTTCCGGTCTGCCCGACATGAAGGTGTCGGTGCGCCAGGTGTTCGGGATCGACAGCGATCTCGAAGTGCCGGCCTATTCCGAAGTCGATCCTCATGTCCCGGAAGTTGACGCCGACTACCGCTTCGACCGCGCCACCACGCTCGCCATTCTCGCCGGCTTCTCCAGAAATCGCCGCGTCATGGTCACCGGCTATCACGGCACCGGCAAATCGACCCATATCGAACAGGTCGCCGCCCGGCTGAACTGGCCCTGCGTGCGCGTCAACCTCGACAGCCACATCAGCCGTATCGATCTCGTCGGCAAGGATTCCATCGTGGTCCGCGACGGCAAGCAGGTCACCGAGTTCCGCGACGGCATCCTGCCCTGGGCGCTCCAGCACAACGTCGCGCTGGTGTTCGACGAATACGATGCCGGCCGCCCGGATGTGATGTTCGTGATCCAGCGCGTGCTGGAAGTCTCCGGCCGCCTGACGCTGCTCGACCAGAACAAGGTGATCAAGCCGCATCCGGCGTTCCGGATGTTCTCGACCGCCAACACCGTCGGCCTCGGCGACACCTCGGGCCTCTACCACGGCACCCAGCAGATCAACCAGGGCCAGATGGACCGCTGGTCGATCGTCACAACGCTGAACTATCTCAGCCATGACGAGGAAGTGGAGATCGTGCTGGCCAAGGCCAAGCACTATCGCACCCAGGAAGGCCGCGACATCGTCAACAAGATGGTGCGCCTTGCCGATCTCACCCGCAACGCCTTCGCCAATGGCGATCTGTCGACGGTGATGAGCCCGCGCACGGTGATCACCTGGGCGGAGAACGCCGACATTTTTGGCGATATCGGATTCGCGTTCCGGGTCACTTTCCTCAACAAGTGCGACGAGCTCGAGCGTCCGCTGGTTGCCGAGTTCTACCAGCGCTGCTTCAACGCGGAGCTGCCGGAATCGGCGGTGAACGTGGCGCTCAGCTGAGATTTGAGATGTCGTCCCGGACAAGCGAACTCCTGGCGGCGCGAAGCGCCGTCTGGAGGAAGCGCAGATCCGGGACCCATAACCACAGGGCGTGGTTGTCGCGAAGATCGGGGCCGTCAATGTGCTCAATAACTGCATGCGGTGGTTATGGGTCCTGGCCTTCGCCAGGACGACGGTGAGATCGAGATGAGCACCACCTCCAACTCCAAGTTCCGCAACACCAAGGAAGCCCCGACCGAGCCGTTCAAGCGCTCGGTGGCGTCCTGCCTGAAGGCGATCGCCAAGGCGCCCGAGCTCGACGTCAGCTTCGCCGCGGAGCGTCCCGGGCTCGCGCCGGGCAAGGCACGGCTGCCCGAGCCCGCGCGAAAAATGACCAAGCGGGATGCCGCGATCGTGCGCGGCCATGCCGACTCGATCGCGCTCAAGCTCGCCTGTCACGATCCGAAACTGCATCGCAAGCTGATGCCGGGCAATCCGCAGGCGCGTGGCGTGTTCGAGGCGGTGGAGCAGGCTCGCGTCGAGGCGATCGGCGCGCGCCGCATGGCCGGCGTTGCCAAAAACCTCACTGCGATGCTCGACGACCATTTCCATCGCGGCAAGTTCGACGAAATCACCGACCGCGCCGACGCGCCGCTTGCGGACGCGCTGGCGATGCTGGTGCGCGAACGCCTGACCGGCATGGCGCCGCCGACGGCTGCCAAGAAGGTGGTCGACCTCTGGCGTCCCATCCTCGAAGACAAGATCGGCAAGCGGCTCGACCGGCTCGACGGCCTGGTCGAGGATCAGACCAGGTTCGGCGACGCCGTGCATGATCTGTTGACCGCGCTCGAGATCGGCGACGAGCGCAGCGCCGACAGTGAAGACAATGACGACAACGAGGATAATCAGGACGGCGACAACGACCAGTCCGGCGCCGAGGGCTCGCCCGATTCCGACGCCGCGCAGGAGATGAGCGCCGATCAGGCGCAGGCGTCGAGCGAGGAGATGAGCGAGAGCGCGATGGAAAGCGCGCAGGCCTCGACCTCCGATACCTTCGACGACGGCGAGCTCGGCGACGACGAGACGCCGGGCGAGGCGACGCGTCCGAACTCGCACGGCAAGAACGAGCCGCGCGGGCCGGAATATCACGCCTTCGCACCGAAATTCGACGAGATCATCGCTGCCGAAGACCTCTGCGATCATGACGAGCTGGAGCGGTTGCGCGCCTATCTCGACAAGCAGCTCGCGCATCTGCAGGGCATCGTCGCCCGTCTCGCCAACCGGCTGCAGCGCCGGCTGATGGCGCAGCAGAACCGCGCCTGGGAGTTCGATCTCGAAGAGGGCATTTTGGACCCCGCGCGGCTCTCGCGCGTGGTGACCGATCCCTATCATCCGCTGTCCTTCATGCACGAGAAGGAGGCGACGTTCCGCGACACCGTGGTGACGCTGCTGCTCGACAATTCCGGCTCGATGCGCGGACGCCCGATCACGGTGGCGGCGACCTGCGCCGACATCCTCGCCCGCACGCTGGAGCGCTGCGGCGTCAAGGTCGAGATTCTCGGCTTCACCACGCGCGCCTGGAAGGGCGGGCAATCGCGCGAGGCCTGGCTTGCCGCCGGCAAGCCGGCCAATCCCGGCCGCCTCAACGATCTCCGCCACATCATCTACAAGTCGGCGGATGCCCCGTGGCGTCGTGCGCGAAAAAACCTCGGCCTGATGATGCGCGAGGGGCTCTTGAAGGAGAACATCGACGGCGAGGCGCTCGACTGGGCGCACAAGCGCCTGCTCGGTCGGCCCGAGCAGCGCAAGATCCTGATGATGATCTCGGACGGCGCGCCGGTCGACGATTCCACGCTGTCGGTCAATCCCGGCAACTACCTCGAGCGGCACCTGCGCCACATCATCGAGGAGATCGAGATCCGCTCGCCGGTCGAGCTGATCGCGATCGGCATCGGCCATGACGTGACGCGCTATTATCGCCGCGCGGTGACGATCGTGGATGCCGAAGAGCTCGGCGGCGCCATCACCGAAAAGCTCGCCGAACTCTTCAGCGAGACCAACACCGCGCCGACGCAACCGGCCAACCGCCCGCGCCGCAAATTGCATTCGTGAGCAAACCCTCATCCCGCCGCAGCTTTCTGGGCCACGCGGCGGCGGGATTTTCCACTCTCGCACTTTCTCGCCTGGCGCAGGCGCAAGCCACGACCGAGCCGATCGAGCACGCCGGCGCCGCGCCCGTCCGCATCGAGGTCAACGCGCGGCCGATTCCGAATTTCGAGCCGCGCGACCGCGCGCGCACGCGCTTCGGCTCGCTGGAGTATCGCGGCGGCCTCGTGCTGACCTCGCCGCATCGCCGCTTCGGCGGCCTGTCCGGCTTCCGCTTCCTCGATACCAGGGGCGAGCGCTTTCTCGCGATCTCCGACCAGGCCACCTGGTTCACCGGTCGCATCCGCTATTCCGGGCGGAGCATGGTCGCGCTCGACGACGTCGAGGCCGCGCCGGTGCTCAATGCGGAAGGGCGGCCGATCACCGAGAAGAGGCTGTGGTACGACACCGAATCGCTCGCGCGTGACGGCGACCTCGTCTATGTCGGGCTCGAGCGCGTCAACCAGATCATGCGTTTCAATTTCGCCGGCGGCGGCACCCGCGCCCGCGGCGAGGTGCTCGCCGTGCCGCCGGCGGTGCGCAAGCTGCCCTACAACAAGGGGCTCGAAGCGCTGGTGTTCGTGCCCAAAGGGCAGCCGCTCGCGGGCACCTTGATCGCGTTGTCGGAGGGCGGCTTCGATGCCAACGGCAATCTGATCGGATTTTTGATCGGCGGCCCCACGCCGGGCCAGTTCAGCATTCGCCGCACCGACCAGCAGTTCATCAGCGACGCCGTGCTGCTGCCCTCGGGCGATCTCTTGATCCTCGAACGCAAATTCTCCTGGTTCACCGGCGTCGACATCCGCATCCGCGCGATCCCCCTGAAATCGATCGCGCCCGGCGCCGTGGTCGACGGCCCCGCGCTGTTCAAGGCCGATCTCGGCCAGGAGATCGACAACATGGAAGGCATCGACGCCCACGTCACCGCCGACGGCGAGACCGTCCTGACGCTGGTGTCGGACGACAATTTTTCGCTGCTCCAGCGCACGCTGCTGTTGCAGTTCACGCTGGTGGAGTAGGGGACGCGGAGGTCGTCGCGATCCCGTGATCATATGACGGGCGCAATGCATGACGCTACGGTCCGCCATTCCCCCGGCGCGGCTGGCAATCCGCGTTTGCCTCACTACACTCCCTGCATCGCCCTCCATCCCTCCGGAACTCCCCCGCATGAGCGCCCTGTTTTCCCCGATCAAGCTGCGCGGCCTGACGTTGACGAACCGCATCGTGGTCTCGCCGATGTGCCAGTATTCGGCCGACGACGGCGTCGCCAATGACTGGCACTTCACCCACATCAACAATCTCAGCCTGTCGGGTGCGGCGATGTTCTGCATCGAGGCGACCCATGTCGAGGCGATCGGCCGCATCACGCCGGGCTGCCTCGGGCTCTACAGCGATGCCGCCGAGGCCGCGCTGAAGCAGATCCTCAGCTCGGTGCGCAAGCACTCCTCGACCGCGATCGCGATGCAGCTCGCGCATGCCGGCCGCAAGGCCTCCAGCGCGCGGCCCTGGGACGGCGGCCAGCTGATTCCGCAGGACGCGGGCGGCTGGCAGACGGTGGCGCCGTCAGCGCTGCCGCACAAGGAGGGCGAGGCCGCGCCGCTCGCGCTCGACGCCGCAGGCCTCAAGCGCATCCGCGAGGCCTTCGTCGAGTCCGCCAAACGCGCGAACCGCATCGGCATCGACGCGATCGAGCTGCACGGCGCGCACGGCTATCTCATGCATCAGTTCCTCTCGCCGATCTCCAACAGGCGCACCGACGCGTACGGCGGCTCGCTCGAAAACCGCATGCGCTTTCCGCTGGAGGTCTACGACGCGGTCCGCGCGGTGTTCCCGCACGACAAGCCGGTCGGTATGCGGGTATCGTCGACCGACTGGGTCGAGGGCGGCTGGGATCTGGCGCAGACCATCGAATTCGCAGGCGCGCTGAAGGCGCGCGGCGTCGACTGGATTGACGCTTCCTCCGGCGGCGTCTCGCCGCTGCAGAAGATCGCGCTCGGCCCCGGCTACCAGGTGCAGTTTGCCGAGGCCATCAAGCGCGAGACAGGACTTCCCACCATCGCCGTCGGCCTGATCACGGAAGCCAGCCAGGCCGAAGAGATCGTCGCATCCGGCAAGGCCGACATGATCGCACTCGCCCGCGGCATGCTGTACGACCCCCGCTGGGCCTGGCATGCCGCAGCGGACGTCGGCGGCGAAGTCGAGGCACCACCGCAATACTGGCGCTCGCAGCCGTCGACGCAGAAGGCGCTGTTCGGCAAGACCACGTTCGGGGCGCGGTGAGGGTAGCCCCTCACCACCTATCCCTCACGCATCCGTAACTCCTCTCACCTTCCGCCTCCCCCAAATCTGGCCTAACCTCGCGCACCCAACTCCTCACGGAGGCCCGCCATGCGGTTTCGTGTCCGGAAGGCTGCTCATGTGCTGGAGCGCGTTGGCCTCGCGATGGCGGGGGCCGCGTGCGGGCTGTTCGTCGGCGCCTATGTCGGATCTGCGATTGCGCCGCTCACCACGCAGGGCTTTCTGCTGGTGATGATGCTGCTCGGCGTCGTCGGCTTCTATCTCGGCATCGACACGCCGCAGGTTCCGTTCGACGAGGCCCACAGCCAGCTCGACGCCGCGGAATTCCTGAGCTCCGCCGGCACGCTCTGCGCCACGTTCACCGCCTTTGCCTCCATCGCCATCATCGTGCTGCGGCTCGAGCCGCACATGGCCTGGACCTGGCTTGCTCTGATCGGCTGGATCGCCGGCGTCGCCATGCAGATCATCGCGGGCGCGAAGGCCAGGATGCGGAAGTCGTGAAACGAGATAGCGGCGCGACGGGGAGGGTTCCCTCTAAAACACCACGCCCACCCGCGTGCCACGCTTCCACGCGATCCGGCAGCGCTTTTTCGTGTTGACGTGCAGCAGCTCGAACCTGTCGGGGATCGTCACCTGACCGCCGAGATCGACGCAGGCGCCGCCGGGCGAATAGTCGATCAGCGTGCAAACGATCACCGGCGCGCGCGGGTCGGTGATGATCTTGGCCTGGCGGGATACCAGGCCTGCGGGTTTGACGCGGGCGTGTCGGCGCGGATGCATTGGCTCTCTCCTCCAATTTCCGCGGATAGCGCGGGTGGTCCGGTCGATGATGCAGAAGAGTTGATGCGATCCGACTAAGGCGGGGCTGAGAATTTTAATGAAAAGTGTCGGCGAATGGAGAAAGCGGCGGTAGCGGGGTGGGGCGGCTGTATCTTCGTGTCGTCCTGGCGAAAGCCAGGACCCATTACCCCAGGACGTATTTTGGCGAAGATTCGTTGTTCGGTACGCCTAGCTTCCGCAACCGAAAGATCACGCGGTATGGGTCCTGGCTTTCGCCAGGACGACACTTTTGGTGGAGCGCCGGTCAGTGTCCATTGCGGTCTGCCTCTAAGCAAACCTCACCCCGTCACGATCTCATCCGCCTCGGCAGCGGTACCCATATGCGGCGGCACCGGCATCGGCACCGTCACATAATCCTTCGGCAAATTCACCGGGCGATATCCCGGCTCCACCGCCATCCGCTTCACCACGCTCTCGTGCAGATGCGCGCCTTCGGGGATGGGGCGCGGTTCGCAATCGGGGATGTAGAAGCCCAGAAACACTTTCCGCTCCGGCCATTCCTTGTACTTGGCGCTCTTCGGCAGAAACTCCAGCACGCGCCACAGCGCCGTCATCGAATTGTGCAGCATGCCCGTCTTGCCGGTGTAGGCGGGCGCGACGTAGTGGAACGGTGAGTTCTTGCGCTGGATGCCCCAGGCGAGCTGGTTCACCGTGCGCGGGTTGAAGTTCAGCCCCGCGCGTCCCGCCTCCTCGATCATCCAGATCAGCGGATATTTCGACTCGCCGCTCTCGGCCTCCGGATAGCCGCCGCCGACGTCGCTATGCACGCCGGCGAACCACACCTGCAAAATGTCCTGCGGCTCCTTCTTGTGATCGGGCACGAAGCGGTTGCGCCAATATTCCTGCGGCTCCTCATAGTCCTTGAGGCGGAACATGCAGCGCCGCTCGTCGATCGCGATCGCCTGCCGGAAGATGTTGACGCTCGGATTGAGCAGCGTGAAGGCGAGCTCCTCCAGGCTGAACACGAAGAAGAAATTGTCGCGCCGCGGCACGATCACGCTCGCCACCGTGTCCCAGACGCCGATGAAGTGGATGGTCGGCCAGCGCGACGAGGTGATGCGCGCGAACTGCGCGGCGAGGTCGAACTTGTTCTGCGGCAGCGGCCCGTTTTCGTCGGAGCCCTCATCGACGAGGTCGCTGACGTCGTTGCCGCGCCCGGTGCCGGAATATTGCTTGTAGGCGACGAGGCCAGAGCCTGCGAGGTTGGCCTGCTCCGGCGAGATCAGGCCGATCTTGTGGATCAGTCCCGCCAGCACCCGCACGGTATAGGCGCCGCGCGAGAAGCCGAACAGATAGATCCTGTCGCCGGGCGCGTAATGCTCGACCAGGAAGCAATAGGCCGAGAGCACGTTGTCATCGAGCCCGTAGCCGGTGGCGAGCCCCAGCACCAGATTGACGTTGGCCTTGAACCGGTGCCACGTCGACGGCTCCGTCACCGTGCCGACCCCGGGATCGTAGAACACCATCTGCCGCGGCTGCGTCCTGTCGGTCTTGCGCAGGCAACGGTAGAGCTTCAGGACGTTGGAGATGTTCTCGCCGATCTCGTTGCCGGTGCCGTCACAGCAGATGACGAGGTTTTTCGGCTCGGATTTTGGTTCGTGCTCCACAAGTCAGCCCCTCCCGGTGATGCTACCCGGGCGAGTATAGCGGAAAAGGATGGGGGAGAGGAGACGATGGTGGTTCTTCCCCTCTCCCCTCGTGGGCCGGCCATCGCACATGAAGCAACGTATGGCTGCAAGCTCGACTGCGGCCATCCTTCGAGACGCCCGCCTGCGGCGGGCCCTCAGGATAAGGGATGAGTATGCGGCCGCATTTCAACACAGATGGATGCAGCTAAGCCTCATCCTGAGGAGACCGCGAAGCGGTCGTCTCGAAGGACGAGGCGCTCGCTCAGGCGCCGCTGAGGCGTCATATGCGATAGCCCCGCCGTTGTGAAAGAGGGTGGATCGCCGCGAGGCTTCGCGCCACCTTCTCCCACATCCGCCTTCGCTGAAGCTTCGGCGGACAGGAGGGGAGGAGGGAAGACAGCGCGAGCCCTGCTCGCCCCGCCCCTACTTCTTCTTCCCCTGACCGATTTCCGGCTGCCAGGCGGCATCCTTGCGGCTCGGCGCCGCTGCGCTGGTCTTGATCTTGTCCTTCTTCGGCTTCTTGGTCTCGCGGTTGCTGCGTTGCTGTCCCTTGGCCATGACGTCGTCTCCTCCTGGGCTTCGAGTTCGTCTGCGTGCGAGATGGCCGCTGCAATGGTCGCCGGGCATGGCGACGAGATGCATCTGCCCGAGCCATTGAAGATCGCCGCCGCGCACGCGAGGCGCGAAAGATGCAGCGCAACATCGACGCGCGGCAATTGCGTGAGCTGCGCTGACGCGTTCGAGCGTACGCCCGCGCCATGCCGATTGCGAGGACTAAAACGCCGCGTGCGAGCGCCGCGCTGGGCCTTAAGTGCCCGCCCGCGCTGACATAATGCTGGCTATTGCCGCGCGACGGGCGCATGTTCGCGGCAGCTGGCGTCGGTTGGGGCCCCTTCTTTGCGAAAGGCAGGCGCGCATGACCATCCGCTCGAGGCGAGAAACCATCACCTTCAAGCATCCATTCCACATCCGCGGCGTCGCGCGCGAGTTGCCGGCCGGCGCCTATGAGGTCGTCACCGACGAGGAGATGATCGAGGGCCTGTCCTTCGCGTCCTATCGCCGCGTCGCCACCATGATCACGGTGCCCGCCGAAGGCGTGCGCGGTGCGGTGGAGATGCTGTCGATCGGCTCGGTCGACCTTGCGGATGCCCAACGCATCGACGCGAGTGCCGCCAATGACTGACATCCCGGTCGATCTCGACAGCCATCGCGGCATGGCCGCCCAGAAGGCAACCGATCTGCGCCGCGCGCTGGCCGATGTCGAGGCCCAGGTCAGGGAGCTGCGCGAGCGCGAGGCCGATCTCGAAAACCGCATGATGTCGGTGCCGGCCGCGTCCTGGCCGGAGGCCGCCGTGAAGGCGCGCCATCTGCTCAACCTCTATGCCGCGGGCCTCCCCGCCGAGGACACCCGCCACCGCGCGCTGGTGGCCGCGCTGTTCGACGATTTCGCAAGACTGAACGGCGACGGCTGAAGGCGAGCCGTGGGCTCGGTCTTTCTTACCTCTCCCGCTTGCGGGAGAGGTCGATGCGCCCCGGGCGATGCGAAGCATCGTCCCGAGCGCAGCGGGTGAGGGCTCTCTCCAAACGGGGAGTATCTCGTTCGCGGAAACACCCCCACCCCAACCCTCCCCCGCAAGCGGGAGAGGGAGCGCACCAGAACCAATCGCGCAAAGGAGTTACCCCATGACGCTCACCACCAGCCGCTTCATCGGCCACGAACAGGACCGCGGCATCGTCCAGTTCTCGATGCAGGACGGCCCCAAGGAGATCGCCTGCGCGATCTCGACCTCCGCGATGGACGACCTCGAGCGCGGCCCGCGCGCCAGGCCCAACGAGCGCGAAGAGCAATTCATGCGCCTGCGCGAGCGCATCGAAGCCTGCGTGGAACGGAAGTATCAGGCCACGGAGTTCGAGGGCACGCCGCCGGGGATCGTGCTGCGGAGCATTGATTTTCGGGGGTAGGGGGAGAAGGGCAGAGTAGCGATCCCACGCCTCACGCGGCCCGGTCGAGTTCCTTTTCGTAGGCTTTCAGGCTTCCCTTCAAGGTCTCTTCGAGCCTGGCCGTGCGCGATCCGATCGCCGCGTTGGCCGCTCGCACGGCGGCCGCCTCGATCGCCTCGTCGCGGCTGAGCTTGTCGTGTTGAAACAGCCATTTTGCGACCGTCGCCCAATCCCACAGCGGACTGTCGGACGTGACACGGGCGACCGGCGCGGGGAAATCCTTGGCGCGCTGTCCCTTGGAATATTGCGTCATCGCCGCGCGCGTCATTCCTGTTCGGGCGGCGATATCGGACAGGCTGACGAGCGGGTCGGGCTCGACGCGATCGACGTGGGCGCCGGCGGCCTGCACGTTCCGCACCGCCGTGACGATGGCCTCGCTGACTGATGTCGCCTCCCGGGTGAAGTCGACGATGATGTGGCCCTTCTGGAAGGCGATCGCAGCATCGTCGCAGCCGGCATCGTAGAAGCGCTGCTCGAAATCCTCCGCCGCAGGATCGAGGCCGGACGCAATGACGCTGAATTCGAATTTCTTCACGTGTCCTCCTCCTTTCCGTGCGGGCAGCGGCCGATCGCCCGCATCACCTGCCGGGCGTGGTCTTCCGGGTTTTTCGGTGTGCCGTTGACGCCGACCTGGCAACCGTCACGACCGGCATGCGCACAGAACAGCCGCCCCCAATGCCCCATCTTGCGCCACCGCCAGCCGATCGATTCGGCGTGCGCGACGACGGCCTCGATCTCCTTGTGCGGGTGCCTGGGCCGGTCAGCCATGCGGAGACCCGAAGATAGGTGGAGTGTTAACAAATGTCAACACAACTGTCTGCGGCGGCGGCCGTCCGTCTTGCGCAGGCAGCGCTACAGCTTCGAGGGCGTTGGAGATGTTCTCGGAGATCTCGTTGCCGGTGCCGTCACAGCAGATGACGAGGTTTTTTCGGCTCAGACTTGTGCTGGACTCCACCGTATGCCCCTCCCAGCGATGCTACCCCAGCGAGTATAGTGGAATTGAGGGTCGGAGGACACGGCCGCTATGTCGGCCACGAACAGGACCGCGGCATCGTCCAGTTCTCGATGCAGGACGGCGCCAAGGAGATCGCCTGCGCGATCTCGACCTCCGCGATGGACGACCTCGAGCGCGGCCCGCGCGCCAGGCCCAACGAGCGCGAAGCCCAGTTCACCCGCCTGCGCGAGCGCATCGAAGCCTGCGTGGAACGGAAGTATCAGGCGACCGAGTTCGAGGGAACGCCGCCGGGGATCGTCCTGCGGAGTATTGATTTTCGGGGGTAGGGGGAGGGCTCCACATGTCCCCACTCGTCGCGATGCCAGCATCGCGGCGCAAAAGCCGACTGGACGACAAAGTAAAAAGCGATACCCTCACCAAACGCTTGTGATTGACACCGGATTGAGCTCAGTCAGCTCTTCCTTCCTAGACTGCCTTTCCAGGCAACTCGAAGAGCACGCCGGCAACTGGCCACAGTTTTTGTAAGCAATTTTTCTCCGAACCAATTGAACTTAGCACAATTGGCGAATACTCGCCTCCACTATGCAGACTCTCGAGTACTGCACTTCCATCTCGCTGGAGACGGAGACGTTTGAAATAATGCGTGCCATTCGAATCTTCAACAATGACGGGTCTTCCATCTTGAGTACCGATGGCTGCTTGAGATGTAAGCGCGTCTTGCACAATTAAGTACTGACCGTCTAGAGCCAACGGCTCCGCGCTCTTGCCTTCGACCTCAACGATGCCCAGCGCGGTCTTCGCAAGATGTGTTAGCGCTGCCTGGCCTCCACAATCGCATATCTCGCTTCTGCTAGTCTGCAATACCGCCGAGGGTCTACCTTTCTCGAAAAGAACCCCTACGATTTTTCGCACGTCGAGCGATCCCCGATGCGTTACCACTGGAGCGGCAATCTCACGAGGGTTGATGGCTTGGCCTAGTTGAATGTTCGGATGAAGGTCATTCTTGATTACGTTGGCCTGCTCGGCCGCAAGTTCGGAAAGGCGTTTTCCAAAAGCCACCATCGGACCGCTAGTGTCTTCGGTGTCGGCCGGTTTAAACTCTGCTACCGGCATGTTCACACGTGCGAGTGCGCTTCGAGCGGCCTCTACGGCCCGGTTAAAGCTGCCACGCAGAGCGGTCAATTCCTTGGTGCGGTAACTTCTGTATTCTCTTGACGCGTGACAAAGGCCGGCTGTCAACGTTCCGATTGCTATGAGGTCGTCCAACCCAGTCAATTGCTCGACTGCGCCTTTTAGTCGATTGCCTGATTCATTTAGGCGGATGCGTCCAATGCGAGAAGGCATAAGCAGCCCAGTCTCGATGAAGGGAGGCGGTATCTGAAAGTTCGGCGAAATTCTCGTGGAAACTCTATCGCCTACCAATTGGCGTTCGACAGTTGCCGTTTGTCCGCCTGGGTCACGAAAAGTGAGCTTTACACGTACCGTCGGTGTCCTTTTTGCATCGGCAGTGGTTGGTGGATAGCAGGCTAGTGGAGGCCACTGTCCCATGGGCTTAGGGCCATTTCCGTAGATAGGTCTTTTCTCCAACTCGGCGATTTCGGATTGTTCTCGGGGCCTTTGTCCGGTGAGGGCCCAAGTGACAGCGCCAATCAAAGAAGATTTTCCGCTACCATTGGGACCTTCCAATATGAAGCTCTCGCAGGCCAGGTCGAATGTGAAAATCTCACCCTGCCATGTATTCAGCCCTCCGAAACCCTCCGCCTCAATCAAAGAGAGCTTCCAAGGTCCGGCCGATTGGAGGGAATCTTCGCCCGTAGTCGCTGCCGCGATGGCCGGATCGTGGGTTGCCTCAAACGCTTTCTGTAGACCTGCGATGAATGCGGCAGGAAGCGCAGTTGGTGTGCGCACGGTCGAAGCGAGGAGAAATTCGAAGAGGCGCCGTTGCGTTGGCGTCGCTAGCTGCAGTGCCGCAGGGCTTCCGCTTGCATCTACGTAGGACAAGATGGCGCCTGCCAATAGCGTCTTCTCGATATCTGCTTTCGTAAGGCGCGCCACAGAAGTCTCTTGCAATAAATGGGGCGGATATGACGGAAAAGAGCGGAGCGAAAATGCAACGATGAGAGTTGTGAGCGATGTAGTCAACAACTTATGAGAGATGGGTGCTGGATGTTCGCTGGAATTCAACTCGCGTTGCGCCGCGGCGAAAAACAAAAACGGCCGGATCTTCCGATCCGGCCGTCACGCAAAACTTGATCCGGCTAAGCCTACGCCAAGCGACGCAAGCCCCACCCCAATCCGAAAACTCTTAGCTCGCCTTCTTCGCCGGCGCGGGAGTCGGGCCGACCTTCTTCTGGATGGCGCGCTTGAGCTCGAGGGCGCGGGGCGACAGCACGTCGGCCTTGGCCTTGAGCAGGAAGGGGTCGAGGCCGCCATTGTGGTCGACGCTCTTGACCGCGTTGGTGGAGACGCGCAGGCGCACGTTGCGGCCCAACGCTTCGCTGATGAAGGTCACGTTGACCAGGTTCGGCAGGAAGCGGCGCTTGGTCTTGATGTTGGAGTGGCTGACCTTGTGGCCAACCTGGGGGCCCTTGGCCGTCAGTTCGCAGCGGCGAGACATGTCAAAATCCTTGGTTCGAGCCCCCAACGAGTGCGGCCGCCATCCAGGGCGCCACGGGGGCTAATTCTTTCGTCCTTGCAGGGAGCGGCGGACGTATAGGGG
>NZ_JARWCR020000072.1:0-48228 GCF_029846695.2 Bradyrhizobium nivariense
AGCGCATAAGCGGGAGTTCATCGACAAACTCGAGCCTCAAACTGCCGTTTGCCACGACGAGCACTTGCCACATCGCTCCAAAACTCCGCAGAACGCCAAATGCGTCACAAGCTCTCAGGGTGACGGTTTGAGTTGCGGGATTACCGCTCGAACGCCGCCTTCAGCGCGTTGAGGTGCGGCACCAGCGGGTTGCCGATCGCGGGGAGTTCGGGGGGCGGGGTGTGGATGGTGGTGTCGAGACGGCGCACGCGGGTCTGAAGGCTCATCGAGCGATGGATCAGGTCCTGCAACTGCGAGGGCAGCTTCTCGATGGTGTCGCCGGGACCGGGATCGGCCGCCGAGAGCTTGACCTTGGTCTTTTCGCGATTGGCCTGCCCGAGCGTCATCTCACCTTCTTTCACCGCGCGATGCAGCAGCAGCCACGAGGCGAGCTGCATCAGGCGGGTGGTGAGGCGCATGCTCTCGGTCGCATAGGTGAGGCTGACGGCGCGATCGAGCGCCTTGGCCTCGGTGCGGCCGGCGCCGTCGAGATAGGCGGCGGTCTCCTCGACCAGGTCCATGCCCTCACGGAACAGGGCGCCGAACGCCGCAGAATTGGTGAACCGCTCGCTGAGTTGAACGAGAGCGCCTTCGGCTTGCAAACGTTCCATGGTTAACGCCCCTTACGCAACTGATTACCCGCCCGGCTTAGGCGCCGGCTTATGATGAACAAATCATTGCGCGGGCGGGACGCGGAGTCCAGCGACAAGCACGGATATGGTTTCCGCGGGTCATTCCTCGGAATTCAACCGGAGCCAAAGCGCGCGCGGCGCGCTTTAGCTTGTTGTTTGAGCATGATCTTATCGGAAAACCGCTTCGCACTTTTCCGGATCATGCTGCCCCCAAAAAACAAAAAAAGAGCCGCCGGAAAACCGGCGGCTTTGAAAGTTGATAACAGGGAGGCGTCAAACAGAGTGGACAGGAGCCACTCGGTGTCCAAACGAGGACAGTTCCAGTCATAAACTCGAAAGCTTAATGTAGAGTAAACGAGCGATTATTTTGAGGGTTCGTTAGCCATGTCGGTCAGTGGCCGAGTGCGCTGCGGGGCAAATTCTCCGTCGCCATTCCGGCGAAGGCCGAAACCAGACCCTCATGGTGAGGAGCGCGCTCTTCGCGCGCGTCTCGAACCATGCAGGCCCTGCTCTCGCCCGCGGCCATCCTTCGAGACGCGCGTGCCGCGCTCCTCCAGGATGAGGCCGTGTGTGAGGCCAGCCGCCGCTCCAGCGTCGGACCCTACGACTTGAAGACGCTGTTCGCCGCATCGCGCGAGGCGCGCTTCTTTGTTGCGGCTTCTTCCAGCCTTGCGATCTCGGTCTTGAGCAGCGCGATGCGCTCGGTCAGTTCCTCGACCGACAACAGCGAGAGATCCTGTCCGATCTCGTGGCTGATCTTCTTGCGCGGGCGGTCGTCGTCTTCCATCGCCATCCAGGTTCCTCCTGCGTTCACGCCGGACAAGGCCGAGGCGGTTGCCAGCCTGCATCGCGCTGGCTAAGCAAAGGCCTCACGTCATCCCGCACCTTTGCTCAAGGACACATCATGGACAAGCTGCCCGCGCAAATGACCGTGGTCGCCATCTCCAAGCCCGGCGGGCCGGAGGTGCTGGTGCCGGAACAACGGGCGCTGCCGCAGCCCGGCCCCGACGAGATCCTGGTCAAGGTGCAGGCCGCCGGCGTCAACCGGCCCGACGTCGCGCAGCGTTCCGGCGCCTATCCGCCGCCGCCCGGCGCCAGCGACCTGCCCGGCCTCGAGATCGCGGGCGAAGTGGTGGCCGTCGGCAGCAACGCCAAGAAGCACAAGATCGGTGACATCGTGATGTCGCTCGTCGCCGGCGGCGGCTATGCGCAGTACTGCATTGCCCAGGACGCCCAGGCGATGAGCGTACCGCCGGCATTGTCGATCAAGGAAGCCGGCGCGCTGCCTGAAACCCTGATGACGGTCTGGCACAATGTGTTCGAGCGCGGCACGCTGAAGGCCGGCGAGACACTGCTGATCCATGGCGGCTCGTCCGGCATCGGCACCATGGCGATCCAGCTCGCAAAAGCATTCGGCGCGAAGGTGATCGTCACCGTGGGATCGCAGGACAAGATCGACGCCTGCCTCAAGCTCGGCGCAGATCGTGCCATCAACTACAAGGACGAAGACTTCGTCGCCGTGGTCAAGGCGGAGACGAACAATGCCGGCGCCAATCTGATCCTCGACATGGTCGCCGGCGACTATGTCGACCGCAACTATGATGCCGCCGCCGTCGACGGCCGCATCGTGCAGATCGCGACCCTCAACGGGCCCAAGGTCACCGTCAATATCGCCAAGGTGATGGTGAAGCGCCTGACCCATACCGGCTCGACGCTGCGTCCCCGTAGTAATGCGGACAAGGCGGCAATGGTGGCCGCGATCGAGGCGAAAGTGATGCCGCTTTTGCGCGAAGGCCGCGTCAAGCCGCTGATGGACAGCACTTTTCCGCTGGAAAAGGCATCCGATGCGCACCGGCGGATGGAAACCTCGGCACATATTGGCAAAATTGTGTTGGAGGTCTAGGTCAGCGGCCACAGGGCAGGGCGGAAACCCTTTGATTTTCCTTGCTTTCGTGGCATCTATCGCGACGCACCGAACCATCTTGTTCCGTTCGGAAAACGGCTTGCACTGACGATCCTGCACTGAAGAGTTTGCGTCGAACGCGGAGAACTGACCTTGCGTCTGATCAGGTGCCTCGCGCCCATAGCGCTGGGCCTCATGATTCTCGTCTGCGCGTTCCCGGCGCGCGCGCTTGACGCTGTCAGCGTCCGCGGCGACGCGCCCGCGATCGACCTTACCGGCGTGCTCGAACACCAGCGCAGCGACGCCGACCGCATCCAGGTCTCCACCGCGCCCGGCACCGACGGCATCGTCCGCCGCATCGAGGTGCGCGCCCGCGAGGGCGGCCAGAACTGGGTGGTGTTCGCGCTCGCCAACAACACCGACGACCAGCTCGACCGCCTGATCGTCGCCCCGCATTACCGCATCGTCTCCTCGGGGCTGCTCTGGCCCGATCTCGGGCTGTCGCGCATCGCGACCATCACGCCCTCGACCGGCGACCGGCCGGAGCGGCAGGAGAGCCCGACCGCCGACGTCTTCCGCGTCACCCTCGACCCCGGCGCCGTTATCACCTTCGTCGCGGAGCTGCGCACCGACAAGCTGCCGCAGCTCTATCTGTGGGAGCCGGAGTCCTACAAGGACAAGGTCAACTCGTTCACGCTCTACCAGGGCATCGTGATCGGCATCTCCGGCTTGCTCGCGCTGGTGCTGACCATCCTGTTCGTGGTCAAGGGCAGCATCATGTTCCCGGCTGCCGCGGCGCTGGCCTGGGCGGTGCTGGTCTATATCGGCGTCGATTTCGGCTTCTGGGGCAAGGTGCTCGACATGTCGAACAACGCCGAGCGCATCTGGCGCGCGGCGGGTGAGGCGATTTTGGCGGCGACGCTGCTGGTGTTCCTGTTCGCCTATCTCAATCTCAGCCGATGGCATGTGCGCTATTCCCACATCACGGTGGGCTGGCTCGCGTTCCTGGGCTCCCTTGTTGCGCTGGCCCTGTTCGACCCCGCCGTCGCCTCCGGCATCGCGCGCATCTCGCTGGTGCTGATCGCCTTCGCCGGCTTCGCGCTGATCGTCTATCTCTCGACCCACGGCTTCGACCGCGCGGTGCTGCTGATCCCGACCTGGTTCCTGCTGGTGGTCTGGGTGATCGCGGCCGGCATGACGGTGGCGGGCTCCGTCACCAACGACATCGTCGGCCCAGCGCTGCTCGGCGGCCTCGTGCTGATCGTGATGCTGATCGGCTTCACGGTGATGCAACACGCGTTCGCGGGCGGCGGCGCCACCACCGGCGTCGTCTCCGACATCGAGCGGCGGGCGCTGGCGCTGGCCGGCTCCGGCGATTTGATCTGGGACTGGGACGTTTCCGCCGACAAGGTTTTCACCAGCCCGGAGACCGAAGCCCTGCTCGGCCTCAAGCGCGGCACGCTGGAAGGCCCGGCCGCCTCCTGGCTCGAAGTGCTGCATCCGCTCGACCAGGACCGTTTCCGCGCGGCGCTCGACAGCGTGCTCGACCAGCGCCGCGGCCGCCTGGTGCAGGACTTCCGCCTGCGCACGCCGGACGGCCACTTCATGTGGTTCGCGCTGAAGGCGCGCCCGGTGGTCGGTTCCGATGGCGAGGTTTCGCGCGTGGTCGGCACGCTCACCGACGTCACCGAGCTGCGCAATGCCGAGGAGCGCCTGCTGCACGATTCCGTGCATGACAACCTCACCGGCCTGCCCAACCGAAAACTGTTCATGGACCGGCTCGGCGCCGTCGCGCATTTCGCCAAGACCATGCCGACGCTGCGGCCGACGCTGATGGTGATCGATCTCGACCGCTTCAAGCAGGTCAACGATTCCGTCGGCATCGCGGTCGGCGATTCGATCCTGCTGACGCTGGCCCGCCGCCTCACCCGCATCCTGAAGCCGCAGGACACGCTGGCACGGCTTGCCGGCGACCAGTTCGGCCTGATCCTGCTGTCAGAACAGGACCCGGCCCGCATCACCGCCTTCGCCGAAACCATCCGCAAGACCATCCGCGCGCCGATCGCCTTCAACGAACGTGAGATTTTTCTCACCGCCTCGATCGGCCTCGCCTTGTCCGATCCGCAGACGCAGCTCACGGACGAGATCATCAAGGACGCCGAGCTTGCGATGTATCACTCCAAGCGCATCGGCGGCGACCGCATCGACGTCTACAAGCCCGCGATGCGCGCCCGGAAAACCGACCGGCTGACGCTGGAGAGCGAACTGCGCCGCGCCATCGAGCGGCAGGAGCTCACGATCCTGTACCAGCCGATCGTGCGGCTTGAAGACCGTTCTGTCGCCGGCTTCGAGGCGCTGGTGCGCTGGGATCATCCGAAGCTCGGACGCATGGCGCCGTCGGAATTCATCACCATTGCCGAAGAGACCGGCCTGATCATCGACCTCGGCATGTTCGTGCTCGACCAGACCGCCAAGCAGCTCTCGATCTGGCAGCGCGCGATGCGCTCGCGCGAGCCGATCTTCGCATCCGTCAACGTCTCCTCGCGGCAATTGCTGCGCCACGATTTGATCCACGACATCCGCACCGTGCTCTCGCGCTCCTCGGTGGCGCGCGGCACGCTGAAGCTGGAACTGACGGAATCGCTGGTGATGGAGAATCCGGAGCACGCGGCGCAGATGCTGACGCGCATCCGCGAACTCGGCACTGGACTGTCGCTCGACGATTTCGGCACCGGCCATTCATCGCTGGCCTATCTGCAGCGCTTCCCGTTCGACACCATCAAGATCGACCAGTCCTTCGTGCGCACCGGCAATCGCGGCACCCGTCCGGTGATCCTGAAGTCGATCATCGCGCTCGCGCACGACCTCGGCATGGAAGTGGTCGCCGAAGGCGCCGAGACCGATTCCGACGCGGTCGAGCTCTACCAGATGGGCTGCGAATACGCGCAGGGCTTTGCGTTCGGCGAGCCGATGGACGCCGATGCCGCGATGCGCCTGCTCACGGAAGTGCGGCTGGAAGCGGCGAGCTGACTTTCCTTCGCCTCACCCCGGCCTGCGCCGGTCGCTCTTTTTCTTCGTGAACCTGACGCTCTGGCCGTCCGGCATCCGCATCGCCACAAAGCCCGCGGCGAGGCAGGCTTCGCGCTGCGGCATCTGGATGTCGGGGCTGCGCAGGCTGTCCCACCATGAGGCACGATTCGCCGCGCGCGGCAGGGCCGCGCCGATGATCTCCTCGATCTGTTCATAGGTCAGCACGAATTCCGCCTGCTTCTGCCGCATCAGATAATCGCGCAACGCGTCGTAATCGTTCACCGCTGTCCTCTTCGCTGGTCGAAGCCCCGCTTTGCCCAAAAACGTGAGCCGCGGAAACCAATTTTTAACTCATTAAGGCAGCGCCGTCCCGGCTTAAACACTACTCAAGCTTTCGGGCGCATTCACTCATGTCGGGAGCAAACGATGTTGTCTGGATGGCGCGAAGTCATGGCCCGCCGGCCATGGCGGCTTTCGGCGAAGCTGCTGATCATCTCGTCCGTGGTGACGGTGATCGGCTTTTCCGCCATTTGCGTCAACGTCATGCTGGACATGCGCCGCGGCGAGGAGGCGCTCGCCCGCCAGACGCTGGAGAACCTGGCGACGACCATCGAGTCCGACGTCAGCCGCAACATCGAGATCTACGATTTGTCCCTGAAGGCGGTCGCCAGCAACATGCTGCTGCCGGAGATCGCCACGGTCTCGAAGTCGATCCGTCACCTCATCCTGTTCGACCATGCGACCACGGCGAGGCATTTCGGCGCCATCCAGGTGTTCGACGCCGACGGCCGGCTCACCATCGACGCCTCCACGCTCGATCCCCTGCCGGAGAACCGCAGCGAGGAGGACTACTTCAAGATTCATCGCGACAATCCCGAAGCCGGGCTCTTCATCAGCCGTCCCATGCTGTTCCGCGGCGCTTATGCGATCGTGCTGAGCCGGCGCATCAGCGACACCGACGGCGGCTTCATGGGCGTCGTCGCCGGCTCGATCCGCTTCAGCTATTTCCACGAATTGTTCGAGCGGCTGAACCTCGACCCTGACGACACCATCACCGTGCTCAAGCGCGACCGCACCATCATGATGCGGCGGCCGTTCGACCTCGACGTGATCGGCAAGAATCTCAGGGCGCAGCAGAGCTGGAAGCCCGACAATCTCAGGGCCGGCGGGTCCTATGCGGGCCAGGGCCCGGTGGACGCGACGCCGCGCCTCTATGTCCGCAGCACCGGCTCCGGTGCGATGTTCGTGGTGGCAGGCAAGCCGCTGAACGCGGTGTTCGAGCTCTGGCAGAGGGAAGCCTACCGGATCGGCGCCGTGGTCCTCGCGCTCATCCTGTTCATGCTGGCCTCGACGCTGGTGCTCGCGCGCGAGATCGGCCGGCGCGCCGAGGCCGAGCGCAAGCTCGAGGAGATGGCGACGACGGACGCGCTCACCGGCCTGAAGAACCGCCGCAAGTTCGACCAGGTGATCGACGTCGAATGGCGCCGCGCGATACGGCAGAAGACGCCGGTCGCGCTGCTGATGATCGATGCCGATCACTTCAAGGCCTACAACGACACGTTCGGCCATCAGGCCGGCGACCAGGTGCTGGTCGGCATTGCGATCTGCATTTCCGACTCGGTGAGCCGCGCCGGCGACTGCGCCGCGCGCTATGGCGGCGAGGAATTCGCCGTGCTGCTGCCGGGCACCTCGGTCACCGACGCCTTCAAGGTGGCCGAGGCGATCCGCGTCAAGGTGCAGGGCTGGTCCGACGACCAGGCAACGACCACCATCTCCTGCGGCATCGCGAGTCTCGTCCCTACGGCAGGTCTGGACTGGTCCATCCTGGTCGCCGCCGCCGACAAGGCGCTCTATGCCGCCAAAGCCGGCGGCCGCAACCAGTCCGTGGTCGCAAGCTTGCCGAAGCTGTCGCTGGTGGCGTGAGGGGCGGCTCGCTATTGGCGGCGAGCCGCGCACCAAATACTCAATGTCGTCCCGACGGAGGCTACTGCCCCAGATACTTCTTCATCTCCGCGATCAGCCCGTCGCGCAGCTCGGGGCGCTGCAGGCCGTAGGCGATGTTGGCGCGGAGGAAGCCGGGCTTGGAGCCGCAATCATGGCGCTCGCCCTCGAACTCGACGCCGTAGAACTTTTGCGATTTGGCGAGCCCGATCATGGCGTCGGTGAGCTGGATCTCACCGCCGGCGCCCCGCTCCTGGGTCTCCAGGATCTTGAAGATTTCCGGCTGGAGGATGTAGCGGCCGGTGATCGAGAGATTGGACGGCGCGGTGCCCTTGGCCGGCTTCTCGACCATGCCGTCGACCTCGAACATCTTGCCGGTGCGTTTGCCGACGCCGCAGATGCCGTATTGATGGGTGAGATGGTCGGGCACCGCCTCGACCGCGATGACGTTGGATTTCTCGCCGAGCTTGCTGGCGGTCTCGATCATCTGCTTCAGGCAGCCGGGCGAATTGAGCACGAGCTCGTCGGGCAGCACGACCGCGAACGGCTCGTTGCCGACGATGTCGCGCGCGCACCAGACCGCATGACCGAGGCCGAGCGGCGCCTGCTGACGGGTGAAGCTGACGGCGCCGGCTTCCGGCTGGTTCTGCGCCAGAATCTCCTGCTCGGCCTTCTTGCCGCGCTGGCTGAGCGTCGCATCGAGCTCGAACATCTTGTCGAAGTGATCTTCGATGACATTTTTGTTGCGGCCGGTGACGAAGATGAAATGCTCGATGCCGGCCTCCCTCGCCTCGTCATAGACGTACTGGATCAGCGGCTTGTCGACGATGGTCAGCATTTCCTTCGGCATCGCCTTGGTGGCTGGCAGGACGCGGGTGCCGAGGCCGGCGACGGGGAATACGGCTTTGCGAATTTTCATGGGATTGATCGAATACCTGAGGACGTGAACGGAGCAATGGCATCTTGCTAGCTTGTTTGCAGCCGCTAACAAAGGCGGATGTGGGGCCTCGCCCCCACAGAGTTGAGAAAAAGGCCGTCACCAAAATTTCACCTTTGTTAAGCTAGTGGCAACCGTAACCGGGCCTCCTGAAGGCGAATTTTCAGGCCGACGGGTGGACATGATGCAATCGATGGCAGGGCTGGCGAAACGTGCTGGATTTGTGACCAGCAGAGCGATGATTGCGGCCGCGTTGCTACTGCCGGCTTGCGCGCAGGCGCAAAACGGCCTCTCCAATCTGTTTGGCGGTATTTTCTCCGGCCCGAATCCGGCGCCCCCGCAAGCCGCGCCCGGCCCCGGCGGCGCTCAAACCGGAGCTCAGCCCTGGAGCGGCGAGGATGGCGCCTCCGGCCATCCGCTGATGACGGCGGCCGCGATCCGCGAAGCTGCCGGCAACTTCAACAATTGCGTCGCGGCCATGTGGCCGGATGCCGCACGGCGCAACATCACGCAGGAAAATTTCCAGCGCTTCACGGCAGGCCTTGCGCCCGACCTGCGCATCATGGACCTCATGGACTCGCAGCCGGAGTTCACCAAGTCGATCTGGGATTATCTCGACATCCTCGTGAACGACAACCGCCTCGCCAAGGGCCGCGAGGTCCTCGCCAAATACAAGGCGCAGTTCGACGCCACCGAAAAAGCCACCGGCGTCGATCGTTATATCATCGCCTCGATCTGGGGCATCGAGTCCAACTACTCGACGCAGATGGGAGACCGCAGCGTGCTGCAATCGACCGCGACGCTCGCCTGCATCGGCCGCCGCCAAGCCTATTTCAGGGACGAGTTCCTCTCGGCGCTGGAAATCCTCAACCGCGGCGACCTGCGGCCCGAACAGTTGCGCGGCTCCTGGGCCGGCGCCTTCGGACCGACCCAGTTCATGCCGACCGCGTTCAAGCGCTTTGCGGTGGACGGCGACGGTGACGGTCGGCGCGACGTCGTCGACAATCCCACCGACCTGATTGCGTCGACCGCCAACAATCTGAAGAAGGACGGCTGGCAGGCCGGCCAGACCTGGGGCTACGAGGTCGTGGTGCCCCAGGGCTTCAACTACATGCTGGCCGACCGCGCCAAGGCGATGACGATGGCGCAATGGGAGAAGCTCGGCCTCAAGCGCCCGGCCAACCAGCCGTTCCCGCATCCGGCCGAGAAAGCCTATCTGCTGGCGCCGGCCGGCGCGCAGGGGCCGGGCTTCCTGATGCTGCAGAACTTCCGGGTCATCATGAAGTACAACCCGGCCGAGGCCTATGCGCTGGCGATCGGCCATTTCGCCGACCGCCTGCGCGGCGGCCAGCCCTTCGTGCAACCCTGGCCGCGGCAGGAACGCGAGCTGTCCCGCACCGAGCGGCTGGAACTCCAGCAGCTGCTGGCCCAGCGCGGCTTCTACAAGGGCACCCCGGACGGCCAGTTCGGCGGTCAGACCCGGGAGGCCCTGCGCAACTTCCAGGCCTCGGTCGGGGTCGCCGCGGACGGTTTTGCCTCCTCCGACGTGCTGGACCGGCTGCGCGGGCGGTAAAATCGCGCCGAAAGTAACCCTGAACAGGGATTTTGGCAGGCAGCCTTGACGGGGGGCGGCTGTTCCCCGTGTATGGGCCAAGAATCTCAACGATCTGAAGAGAATCTGAAAAGAGAATCTGCCCGTTTGGCGCCTGATTCCGTTATTATATCTATTATATCGAGCCTATCCCGATCCCCATTGCGCGTGCCCGAGATCGCATGTCGAAGAAGTCCCTGTTCAAGGCGCTGACCGAGACCGGCCCGCTGATCGTGCTGGGGACGGCGCTTGCGATTCTGGTGTCGGTCGCGGGACCCGCCTCGGCGCAGTTCTTCAACTTCCCCGGCTTCGGCGGCCCACCGCAGCGTTCGGCCCCGCCACCACGAAGCGGCGGTGAGCGCGGCGGATGGTTCGGCGGCGACTTCTTCGCGCCTTTCCAGCAGCAACAGCAGCAAGCGCCGCGCCAGGATTTCTCGCGCGCGCCGGCGCCGGCCAAGCGCGATACCATCCCCGACAGGAACGTGCTGGTGATCGGCGACGCCATGGCCGACTGGCTCGCCTACGGCCTGGAAGACGCCTACACCGAGCAGCCCGACATGGGCGTGATCCGCAAGCACAAGACGACGTCCGGCCTGATCAAATATCAGCCCAAGGGTGAGCCCTCGGACTGGGCGGCGGCTGCGAAGGGTATCCTCGAAACCGAAAAGCCCGACGTGATCGTCGTCATGCTCGGTCTCAACGACCGCATCGCGATCCGCGAGGCGGCAGCACCCGACAAATCGGACAAGGCGACGGACAAGGACAAGAAGAACGACAAGGGCGCGCGCGGCAAACCACCGGCCAAGCCCGGCGATGCCAAGCCCGGCGACACTGCCGCGAAGCCAGACGACAAGCCGGCCGATGCCGACCTGCCGCAGGATGATGCCGACAACGCTGACACACCGGCGGTCGCGGCGCCCGAGAAGACCGCACGCAACCCGAACGGCCTCTACGAATTCCGCGACGAGCGCTGGGTCGAGCTCTACGGCAAGAAGATCGAGGAGCTGGCCAACGTGCTCAAGAGCAAGGGCGTGCCGGTGCTGTGGGTCGGCCTGCCCGCAATCCGCGGCCCCAAGGGCACCGCGGACATGCTGTTCCTGGATTCGCTCTATCGCGAAGGCGCGGCCAAGGCCGGCATCACCTATGTCGACGTCTGGGACGGCTTTGTCGACGAGGCCGGCCGCTTCCTCCAGAAGGGCCCGGACTTCGAAGGCCAGATCCGTCAGCTCCGCAGCTATGACGGCGTCTATTTCACAAAACCCGGCGCGCGCAAGCTCGCGCACTACGTCGAGCGCGAGATCACGCGCCTGCTCGCCGGGCGCTCCGGCCCGATCGCGCTGCCGAGCGAACCGGCGACCCCCGATACCAGTGCCGAACCCGGCAAGCCCGCGCCGCGGCCGCTGGCCGGCCCGATCGTGCCGCTGGTTGCGGCCTCGATCTCGACCGATCAATTGCTGGGTGGGCCGGGCTCACGTCCTGCCGCCGTCGATGCGCTCGCTGCGAAGACGATGGTGAAGGGCGAGCCGCTGGCTGCGCCCGCCGGCCGTGCCGACGATTATGCCTGGCCGCGCCGCGAGGTCGGCCGCGAGCAGGCCAAGGGCGATACGCCAATGGCCGCGACGACGCCTGACGGCAATGCGTCGGGCACGCCGGGTGCGGCCGCAGCGATCGCGCCGCCAAAGCTCGCGCCGAAGAAGCCGCCGGTGCCGCAGCAGCCGGCGCAAGCGGCGCCATCAATTCGTGATTTCTTCGGCTTCGGCTCTCCGCCGCCCCCGCCGCGTCAATTGGCGCCGGCACCGCGCAATCCGAATCCCAACCCTGCGATCCCGCGTCCGCCAGGCAACGTTGGGCGATCGGCGGAAGTGTTCCGATAATTGGTTTCGCCTGCACGATAGTTGAGACGTTGGCTCTAGCCGTAATAGCGCCAGCGCGGCGGCGGACGGCGGGCGGGACGTGCCATCAACAGCGCGAGTGCAAAGCCGATGCCGCCGGCGACCAGCAGCGCGCCGAGCGGGTTGTCCTGCACCTTCTGGGCAATCGCCTGCGAACCATCGCGGAAAGTCTCGCCGCTGTTGTCGTAGGCATTCTTGGCGTAGCCAGCCGCCGTCTCGCCAGCGTCACGTACGGCATCCTTGGCCTGGCCGTACAGATTCTGCACGGTGCCGGCGGCTTCGCGTGCCTTGCCGGACGCCTGTGTCTGCGCATCGCCGGCCAGATCTCCAACAGCGCCTTCCGCGCGCCCGGCGAATTCCTTGGCCGATCCGACAATCCGATCCTCATCCATGATGCTCCTCCTCGGGGGGTCAGCCCAAGTAACCGATCAGGCGCGGCGCAGTTCCTTCGCGCCTAGAGAATAAGCCCGCCATCGACGACCAGTGTCTGGCCGATGATGTAGGACGACAGCGGCGATGCCAGGAAGAGCGCCGCGCCCGCCATGTCAGCCGGCGTGCCCAATCGCCGCAGCGGAATGCGTGAAAGTGCACCTTCGAGCCGCTTGGGATTGTCGGTCGTCACCTTGGTCATCTTGGTGTCGACGAGACCGGGCGCGATGCCGTTGACGCGGATGCCATCCTCGGCCCAGGCCTCGCCCAGTGTCCGCGTTAACCCGACCGCGCCGGTCTTCGACGCGTTGTAAGCGGGATTGCCCATGGTGGAATGATAGGCTGCGGTCGAGGACACCATGATCAGCGATCCCTGCGAGTCCCGCAGCATGGAATGAAACCGCGTGGCGCAGGCCATCAGGCTCATCAGATTGACCTCGACGACCTTGCGAAAGCCAGTCATCTCGAACTCGCCACGGCGATAGAGCACCGCGCCTTGCGCGAGCACCAGGATATCGAGCCGATCGAAGGACGGCTTGAACGCTTCGACCGCGCCGGCATTGCCGACGTCGAGCTGCGCGTAGGAGAGACCGGCGAGATCCGAGCCTTGCTCTTGCGAATATTCCTTCGCGTGAGCACGCGTGCCGCAGACCGCAACTCGCGCGCCCCTGACGCGAAAGGCTTGCGCAATACCATTGCCGATGCCGCTGGAGCCGCCGACGACCAGCACTTGCTTGCCTGAGAAATCGAGCTCGTTCGTCATCGCGGCCTCCCCGATTGTCTTGCTTGTTTGACCTGTCTGCGGATCGATGCCAGCCTTGTCAATCATAACAAGAACAAGCAGGGCGCGAGGAAGCAGCATGTCCGAATTCAAACAGCTCAGCCGCTCCGTGAAGGGTCTGACCGTTCTCGTCACCGGCGCGGCCAGCGGCATGGGGCGCGCGACGGCGCGGGTGTTCGCCGTTGACGGCGCGAACGTTGCCGTCACCGATTATGACGAGCAGGGCGCGCTAGCCGTCGCGAAGGAGATCGCGGCAGCCGGCGGAGCGGCGAAAGCCTGGAAGCTCGACGTCGCCGACGGCGGTGAGATCAAGCGCGTGGTCGGCGACGTCGCCGCGCATTTCGGCGGGCTCGACATCATCGTCAACAATGCCGGCATCTCCGTGCGCGCCGCGATCGACGACGAGGCCTATGAAGACGCCTGGGCCAGGAGCATCGCGGTGATGCTGACGGCGCATCCGCGCAT
Organism: Bradyrhizobium nivariense; assembly: GCF_029846695.2. Taxonomy (NCBI): domain Bacteria; kingdom Pseudomonadati; phylum Pseudomonadota; class Alphaproteobacteria; order Hyphomicrobiales; family Nitrobacteraceae; genus Bradyrhizobium; species Bradyrhizobium nivariense. The sequence goes on from NZ_JARWCR020000072.1 coordinate 13,641, forward strand.
CATCCGCGCCGCGCTGCCTCACTTACGCCAGTCGAAGAGCCCGCGCATCGTCAACATCGCCTCGACCGAGGCGCTCGGCGCCACCGCATTGCACAGCCCCTATTCGGCGGCGAAGGGCGGCGTCGCCAGCCTCACCCGCTCGCTCGCGGTGGAGCTCGGCCGCGAAGGCATCACCGTCAACTGCATCTGCCCGGGGCCGATCCGCACAGCCATCACCGACCGGATATCGGAAGAGCACAAGACGATCTACGCCAAACGCCGCACCGCATTAGGCCGCTACGGCGATCCCGAAGAGGTCGCGCACATGACGCTGAGCCTGTGCCTGCCGGCAGCGTCCTTCCTCACCGGCGCAGTCATCCCGGTCGACGGCGGCCTGATGGCGCGCAACGCGTGAGCGGCACCAAAGGTGCGTAGCCTGGATGGAGCGCAGCGCAATCCGGGGTTCTCACCTCGCGGGAAGACTCCCCGGATTACGCTTCGCTCCATCCGGGCTACGGGCAGCTATGCGCCCCCAGCGTTGACATCGTCTGTTACGGGAGTAACTTTTTCCTCGACAGAGCGGGACCAACCGCTCGCGGCTCGCGGGAGATAACGCCATGACGATCGCCATCCGGCAGCTTCAGACGCATTTTGTCGGCGAGGTTTCCGGCCTCGACCTGCGAAAGCCTCTCACCGAGGCCGAGGCGCGCGAGGTCGAAGCTGCCATGGACAAATATGCGGTGCTGGTCTTCCACGACCAGGACATCACCGACGAACAGCAGATGGCTTTTGCGCTGAATTTCGGCCAGCGCGAGGACGCGCGCGGCGGCACTGTCACGAAGGAAAAGGACTACCGGCTCCAATCGGGCCTGAACGACGTCTCCAATCTCGGCAAGGATGGCAAGCCGCTGGCGAAAGACAGCCGCGCGCACCTGTTCAACCTCGGCAATTGCCTGTGGCATTCCGACAGCTCGTTCCGCCCCATCCCGGCAAAATTCTCGCTGCTGTCGGCCCGCGTGCTCAACCCGAAGGGCGGCAACACCGAATTCGCCGACATGCGCGCGGCCTATGATGCGCTCGACGACGAGACCAAGGCGGAGATCGACGACCTCGTGTGCGAGCACTCGCTGATGTATTCGCGGGGATCGCTCGGCTTCACCGAATACACCGACGACGAGAAGCAGATGTTCAAGCCGGTGCTGCAACGTCTGGTGCGCACCCATCCCGGCCATCGCCGCAAGTCGCTCTATCTCTCATCGCATGCCGGCAAGATCGTCAGCATGAGCGTCCCCGAGGGAAGGCTGCTGCTGCGCGATCTCAACGAGCACGCGACGCAAGGCGAGTTCGTCTACGTCCACAAATGGAAGCTGCATGACCTCGTGATGTGGGACAACCGCCAGACCATGCACCGCGTCCGCCGCTACGACCAGTCGCAGCCCCGCGACATGCGCCGCGCAACGGTAGCGGGGACCGAGCCGACGGTGCAGCAGCAGGCGGCGGAGTAGGCGCTACTCAGCAATCGGTGTCATCGCCCGGCTTGACCGGGCGATCCAGTACTCCGAGACAGTTGTGATAGAGCCGATACGCTCCGGCGTACTGGATGCCCCGGTCAAGCCGGGGCATGACAGCGGAGGGTGATATACGACAGCAAGAGTGACACTACGCGTGGCCCGCCTCGTTCGAGAGCATGCCGGGATCGATGCCGATCTTGCGCAGCGCGCGTCCGTATTTTTCGTCGACGTCGTCGCCGAAGATCAATTCCGAATCCGCATCGCAATGCAACCAGCCATTGCTCTGGATTTCGGTCTCGAGCTGGCCCGGCGCCCAGCCGGCATAGCCGAGCGCGAGGATCGCGTGCTTGGGGCCGGAGCCGTTGGCGATCGCCCGCAGGATGTCGACAGTCGCGGTGAGACAGACGTCGTCGTCGATCCGGAGCGTCGCGTTCTCGATGTAGAAATCGCTGGAGTGCAGCACGAAGCCGCGGCCGGTATCGACCGGACCGCCGCGCAGCACCTTCATGCTTTCGGCATTCTCCGGCAGCTTGATGTGCTCGCCCTTCTTGATGATGCCGAGCTGCTGCAAGAGCTCGGGGAAGTCGATGCTGCCGGCCGGGTGGTTCACGATGATGCCCATGGCGCCTTCGGCGGAGTGGGCGCAGAGATAGATCACCGAGCGCTCGAAGCGCTCATCGCCCATCACCGGCATCGCGATCAGGAGGCGCCCGTCGAGGTAACCCGCCGAACTGGGGAACGCGGGGCCGGACTTGCGAGTGCTTTCGCCCGTTCTCTTGCCTGTGGGAGCCATCGGTCAAGCACTCCGGTTTCAATTCCTATCCTGATGTCGGGCCGGGCCGCTGTCAAATCAAGGCTTGCAGGATCTCGATTCAGGTGCATCCATCACAAGCAATTCAATGGTTTGCCCTGGGGTGACCCTGTAAAGACGTACCATGCTGACAAGAGTTCCACTGCATGCGGCGATTGGCGTCGCGACAACCCTGCTCGCGTCGTCGCTGGCGATTGCCGCCCGCGCCGACGACGCATCGCCCTGGCAGCGCGACGGACATTCCGCAGTGCGGTTGCTCGCGGGATCGCGCAGCGGCGCCGTCCTGCTCGGCGGTATCGCCTTCCAGATCCAGCCGGGCTGGAAAACCTATTGGCGCGTGCCGGGCGATTCCGGCGTTCCGCCGCGCTTCGACTTCTCGAAGTCGGACAATGTCGAAGCGGTGACGGTGATGTGGCCGGCGCCGCTGAAGTTCGACGACGGCGCGGGCGGCCATTCGATCGGCTATCACGACCAGATCGTGCTGCCTTTGCGCATCGTTCCCAAGGCGGCCGACAAGCCGGTGACGTTGCGCGCCGAGATCAATTACGCGGTGTGCGAAAAGCTCTGCATTCCCGTCGAGGCCCGCGCCGAGCTTGGCTTCAACAGCGTCGCCTCGACCGAGGACTCCAATCTGCGTGCAGCGCTCGACACCGTGCCCAAGCCTGCCGCTATCGGCGATCCCAACCCGCTCACAATCCGCGACGTCAAGCGTGACGGGCCCAAGAATGTGGTGGTCGACGTGGTCGCGCCGGATGGGCGCAACGTCAATCTGTTCGTGGAAGGACCGACGCCCGACTGGTCGCTGCCGATCCCGGCGCCGGTCGAGCCCAGCCCACCGGGCGTCAAGCGTTTCTCGTTCGAGCTCGACGGGCTGCCGCCGGGCGCCAAGCCCGACGGCGCAGCGCTGAAGTTCACGCTGGTCGGGCCGGAGAAGTCGTACGAGTTCAATACGAATTTGGAGTGACTGGTCGTCCTGGCGAAAGCCAGAACCCATTACCCCAGGAAGTAGTTTGGCGAAGATTCCTCGTTTGGAACTGCTACCCAGTCCCTCCTGATAGATCACGCGGTATGGGTCCTGGCGTTCGCCAGGACGACATCTTTGACCCAACCGAATCTTAACGAATGGTTGCTAATTCCCAAGGCTACCGCACAAGCCTGCCGCAGCATGCGCGTGCGCGCCTTGGGGATCCTTCGAATTGGCCGTGATGGATGCAGAACCCGCAACGACCGGACCTGCCGGCCTCATCGCGCGGTTGCGCGAAAAGTTGACGGGCGGGTCGAGCGAGGCATCGCTGACGCGGCGGCTGGCCGGCACCATCTTCGTCATTCGCGTGATCAGCGCCGGCCTTGCCTATTTTTCGCAAGTGCTGCTCGCGCGCTGGATGGGGACGTCGGACTACGGCGTCTATGTCTATGTCTGGACCTGGGTGCTGCTGCTCGGCAGCATGATGGATTTTGGCATCTCGGCCTCGGCGCAAAAGATCATTCCGGAATACCGCACCCGAGGCGAGCATGCGCTGCTGCGCGGCTTTCTCTCCGGCAGCCGATGGCTGACCTTTGCGGTGTCGACGCTGGTGTCGCTTGGCCTCGCCGGCATCGTCAAGCTGCTGTCGCCCTGGATCGATCCGGCCGAGGTGCTGCCGCTCTATATCGGCTGCATGACGCTGCCCGCTTTCGTCGTCGCCAACACCCAGGACGGCATCGCGCGCTCGCATGACTGGATGCAGCTCGGCCTGATGCCGCAATTCATCATCCGCCAGGCGCTGATCATCGGCATCACGGCCTGCGCCTTCCTGCTCGGCTATCATCTCGGCGCGGTCGCCGCGATGGTCGCGAGCGCCGGCGCAGTGTGGATCGCGATGACCGGCCAGATGGCGGTGCTGAACCGCAAGCTCGCCGATCACATCGAGCCGGGCCCCAAGGCCTATGACATCGGCGGCTGGCTCGCCGTCTCGCTGCCGATCCTGCTGGTCGAAAGCTTCTACCTGCTCTTGTCCTATACCGACGTGCTGGTGCTTCAGCAATTCCGCCCCTCCGACGAGGTCGGCGTCTATTTCGCGGTGGTGAAGACGCTGGCGCTGGTCTCCTTCATCCACTACGCGATGTCGGCGACGACCGCGCATCGCTTCGCCGAATACAACGCCGCTGGCGACAAGGCGCGGCTGTCGGCTTACGTGGCGCATGCCATCAACTGGACGTTCTGGCCGTCGCTGGCGGCGACGATCGTGCTGCTCGCGCTCGGCAAGCCGCTGCTCTGGCTGTTCGGACCGCAATTCGTGGTCGGCTACGACATCATGTTCGTCGCCGCGATCGGCCTCGTGGTCCGTGCCGCGATCGGCCCGGTCGAACGGCTGCTCAACATGCTCGGCCAGCAGAAGATCTGCGCGCTGGCCTATGCGCTGGCCTTTGTGATGAACCTGGTGCTCTGCATCGCGCTGGTGCCGCGCTTCGGCGGCCACGGCGCTGCGGCCGCGACCTCGATCTCGCTCAGTTTCGAGACGGTGCTTCTGTTCTGGATCGTGCGACAGCGGCTCGGATTGCACGTGCTGGCGTTTGGGAAATAGGCGCTTCCCACCCGCCCTCGCATGCTGCCCTCGGGGGAACGGCTGCTTCGAAGCGCGCCCGGGGACAAAGCGAAATGCCTACCTACCACCACCCAAGCAGCACGATTTTTCTTATTGCTCCCAAGCGGTTGCGCCTTAGGGGAAATTTATTCTACGTCATATTGCCCAACTGACGAGATAAACCTAAGATTCCCTGGACATGATCGATCCACTCTACGTCGCCTCCGGTTTCGGCGTCGGCCTGCTGGTCGGGATGACCGGCGTCGGCGGCGGCTCGTTGATGACGCCGCTGCTGATCCTGCTGTTCGGGATTCATCCATCGACCGCGGTCGGCACCGACCTGCTCTATGCCGCCGCCACCAAGACCGGCGGCAGCGTGGTGCATGGCTGGTCGCGCAGCGTGCACTGGCCGGCGGTGCTGCGGCTCGCCTGCGGCAGCCTTCCCGCGAGCGCGCTGACGCTGCTCGTGCTGTGGAAGCTCGACCTCAAGAGCGATTCCGAGCGCGGCCTGGTCAATCTGGTGTTGTGCTTCGCGCTGCTGCTGACCGCGACCTCGCTGATCTTCCGCAAGGCGATCATGGAGCGTTACCGTCGGCGCCTGGTGCAGGTCGATGACCGCACCACGGCGATCGCGACGGTCGTCACCGGAATCGTGCTCGGTGTGCTGGTCTCGATTTCATCGGTCGGCGCCGGCGCGGTCGGCGTCACTGTTCTGCTGCTGCTCTATCCGCGCCTGCCGATGGCGACCATCGTCGGCTCCGACATCGCCCATGCGGTCCCGCTGACGCTGATCGCCGGAATGGGGCACTGGGCGCTTGGCGACGTGGATTGGGCGCTGATGGGCGTGCTGCTGTTGGGCTCGCTGCCCGGCATCATCGTCGGCAGCTTCAGCGCGACGCGCGTGCCCGAGACGGTGCTGCGCCTGACACTTGCCAGCGTGCTGTTCGTGGTCGCCGGCAAGATCATGTTCGCGGAGCTGAACCTGTCCTCGGCGTTCGTGACGGCGCTGGCCTGGACACACTGAACGGAAAACAGCCGCACCATTCGCGCTGTCATCGCCCGGCCTTGACCGGGCGATCCAGTACTCCGAGACGGCTGTGGTTGTGCCGAGACGCCGCGGCGTACTGGATGCCCCGGTCAAGCCGGGGCATGACGAAGAGCGCTGTTACTCCGCGGTCCAGCCGCCGTCGATCGACAGGTTGGTGCCGGTGATCTGCGCGGCATCGTCGCCGCACAGGAACAGCGCGAGTGCTGCGACCTGCTCGGAGGTGACGAACTCCTTGGTCGGCTGCGCATCGAGCAGCACGTCGTTGATGACCTGCTCGCGCGTGAGGCTGCGCGCCTTCATCGTGTCGGGGATCTGCTTCTCCACCAGCGGCGTCCAGACATAGCCGGGGCTGATGCAGTTGCAGGTGATCTTGTTGGTCGCGACCTCGAGCGCCACGGTCTTGGTCAGGCCGGCGATGCCGTGCTTGGCCGATACATAGGCCGACTTGAAGGGCGAGGCGACCAGCGAGTGTGCGGAGGCGGTATTGATGATGCGGCCCCAGCCCTTCTTCTTCATGCCGGGGACGGCGGCGCGGATGGCATGGAAGGCCGAGGACAGGTTGATCGCGATGATCTGGTCCCACTTCTCCGGCGGGAATTCCTCGATCGGCGAGACGAACTGGATGCCAGCATTGTTGACGAGGATGTCGACCGAACCAAAACTCTTCTCGCCGAGCGCGATCATCCCGGCGATCTCGGCCGGCTTGGTCATATCGGCAGGCGAATAGATCGCCTTCACGCCGAAATCGGACTCGATCTTGGCGCGCTCCTTCTCGATATCCTCCGGCGAGCCGAACCCGTTGATGACGACATTGGCGCCGGCGGCAGCGAAGGCGCGCGCATAAGCGAGCCCGATGCCGCTGGTCGATCCGGTCACGACGGCGTTCTTGCCTGACAGACTACCCATATTATTCGCTCCTTTTTGGCGGGGGCGCGGTGACGTCCCCCGTGAGATCGTAGGTCACCATGGTCTCGCCGGATTGTGGCCGCTCGAGCCAGTCCTTGTGGCGCATCGACAGATGCACGTCGCGCACGCCGGCTTCCCAATGCTCGACCATGCCGACATGCGAGAAGTCGTAATCCTTGGACGAGGATTCGTAGTTCTTGCTGCGATAGATCAGGTGCACCACGGTGACCGTGCTTTCGCGCGACACCTTGGCGAGGAATTCGACGGACGGGTCGTTCTTCAGATAGTCCGGCAATTTGCCGATCAGGTCGCGCACCGCCCTGCGGGCATTGTGGATCTGCTTGTTCTTGTCGGTGTTCATCCGCGTGCGGCTGGAGAAGCGGATGTCCTTCTCGCGCTCGGTGGCCTCGAGCAGCGAGGTCGGCAGATCGCCGCGGGCGCTGAACAGATCGACCTGGAAAATCAGGAGGTCGCGGTCGACCTCCGCGTCCAGCACGTAGTCGAGCGGCGTGTTGGAGGCGATGCCGCCGTCCCAATAATGCTCGCCGTCGATCACGACGGACGGAAAGCCGGGCGGCAGCGCGCCGGAGGCCATGATGTGCTCGGGGCCGATTTTTTTGCCGAGCTTCCTGAACTCGAAATTGTCGAAATATTTGAAGTTGCCGGAGGCGACGCCGACCGCACCGACCGACAGCCGCGTCTTCAAGTCGTTGATGCGGTCGAAATCGACCAGACGCTCCAGCGTCTTCTTCAGCGGCGCGGTGTCGTAATAGCTCTCGGCCTGCGGGCTGCCGGGCGGCCAGAGCGGCGCGGGCGGAATGCGCGGCGTGAAGAAACCGGGCACGCCGAAGGTCGCGATCAGTGCGGCGCTGGTCGAATTGAACAGCTCGCGGCTGTGATCGCTCTTGCCGATCGGCTTCCACGGCACCGGCGCGGAGACCATCTCCCAGAATTCCTTGAGCCGCTTGACGCGCGTCTGCCCTTCGTTGCCGGCGATGATCGCGGCGTTGATCGCGCCGATCGAGATGCCGGCGACCCATTCCGGCTCGAAGCCGGCGTGGCAGAGCGACTGATAGGCGCCGGCCTGATAGGAGCCGAGCGCGCCGCCGCCCTGGAGAACCAGGACGCGTTGCGCGTTCGCGGGGACTGTTGCGACTTCCGGGCTATGATCTGTCATGCGGGAACAATAGCAAAAGGCGAGCCACCGTGGCGACAGTTTCGCCGCGGCGTCAATGCATCCCGGGATCAAGTCTGGCTTATCGGGGGTCGGTCGAGGCCAGGATCATGGTCCAGAACACCTTGTATTTGGTGCCGGGAGCATAGCCCGCCGCTATGCCCAATTTTGTGACACCGCTCTTGAGCATGTTGGCGCGGTGCGGGGGCGAGTCGCGCCAGCCGGAAAACGCTTCCGCCAGCGTATGATAGCCGGCCGAGACGTTCTCGACCGCAACCGTCGCCGGATAGCTGCCGGCGCTGAGGCGCTTGGCCAGCGGCGCGCGGACGTCATGGTCCATCTTGTTGGCCGCTGCCATGGCCTGGGACTGGGAATCGGCGAGCCGCATCAGATCGGGGTCGATCACGACGGTGCCGAGCCCGTTGTTCTGGCGGTATTGCGAGATCATGATCGCAGCCGCCTGCGCATCGAGCTTGGAGCCCGGGACCGCCATATCGGCATACATCGAGGGCTGCTGGACCGGCGCTTCGTTGCCGGCGCAGCCGGCGAGCAGCAAAGTGATTGATATCGCGGCCGCGGCGCGCATGAACAGGAGCCCCCAAATCAGGGGCCGTTGTTGCATACCAACCGTGGCTGAAAGGTGAATTTTGAGGAAGATTTGAGCTTTTGGCCGAGGCGCCTAGCCCGCAAATATCCGGTAGCGGCGGGGCTCCAGGCCAATCCTGTCGCCGGTGCGCAGTTCCCTGTTGCGGGGAGCGTCGATCTCGATGGTCTCGCCGCCTGACAGGGCCACTTCGGCCCGCTGCACGGGGCCGAAATTCCGGACATGCTGCACAGCGCCCTCGAAGGCACCACTGCCGGGCGGGCCAACCAGCATATCGTGTCGCCGCACGAACAGTCTTGACGCGCCAGGCGCATGCCCGTCTGCCGCGAGCCGAAGCGGCCGGTCACCGAGCCTGACGACGCCGCCTTCGATGTGGACCGGCAGCTCGATGGATTCGCCGATGAAGCCGTGGACGAAGGCGGTCGCCGGGCTCTCATAGACATCGTCGGGCGAGCCGATCTGCTCGATCCTGCCCTTGTCCATCACCACGACGCGGTTGGCAACTTCCAGCGCCTCCTCCTGGTCATGGGTGACGAAGATCGAGGTGACGTTGATCTCGTGGTGCAGCGAGCGCAGCCATCTGCGCAGCTCCTTGCGCACCTTGGCGTCGAGCGCGCCGAAGGGCTCGTCGAGCAGCAGGATGCGCGGCTCGATCGCGAGCGCACGGGCGAGTGCGATGCGCTGGCGCTGGCCGCCCGAGAGCTGGCTCGGATAGCGGTCGGCAAGCCAGTCGAGCTGCACGAGATCGAGCAGCTCCTTGACGCGCGCACGAATGGTGGACTCGTCCTTCCGGATCGCGCGCGGCTGCACGCGCAGGCCGAAGGCGACGTTCTCGAACACCGTCATGTGGCGGAACAGCGCGTAGTGCTGGAACACGAAGCCGACGTGACGCTCGCGCGCGCCCCGCGCCAGCGCGTCCTCGCCGTTGAAGGCGACTTCACCGGAATCAGGCCAGTCGAGGCCGGCGATGATGCGCAGCAGCGTGGTCTTGCCGGAGCCGGAGGGGCCGAGCAGCGCCAGCAGCTCGCCGTTGTCGACCTTGAGGTCGACGCCGTCGAGGGCTGCGAAGCTGCCGAATTTCTTGACGAGATTCCTGACTTCAATGGTCACGGCGGTCGTGTCCTTCGTCCAGATGGCGTTCGAGAACGGTCTTGGCGATCAACGTGATCAGCGCCAGCATCGCGAGCAGCGAGGCGATCGCGAACGCTGCGACGAACTGGTATTCGTTGTAGAGGATCTCGACCAGCAGCGGCATGGTGTTGGTCTCGCCGCGGATATGGCCGGAGACGACGGACACCGCGCCGAACTCGCCCATCGCGCGCGCATTGCAGAGCAGGACGCCATAGAGCACGCCCCATTTGATGTTGGGCAGCGTGACGCGGAAGAAGGTCTGCAAGCCCGAGGCGCCGAGCGAGACCGCGGCCTCCTCCTCCTGCGTGCCCTGCTCCTGCATCAGCGGGATCAGCGCGCGCGCCACGAAGGGGAAGGTCACGAAGGTGGTCGCGAGCGCGATGCCCGGCACCGCGAACAGGATCTGGATGTCGTGATCGCGCAGCCAGCTCCCGAAATAGCCCTGCGCGCCGAACAGCAGCACGAAGACGAGACCCGAGATCACCGGGCTCACCGAGAACGGCAGGTCGATCAGCGTGATCAGAAAGGTCTTGCCCCTGAACTCGAACTTCGCGATGGCCCAGGCCGCGACGAGACCGAACACGAGGTTGAGGCCGACCGAGATCGCCGCCACCACCAGTGTCAGCTTGATCGCGGACAACGCCTCCGGGTCGGCCAGCGCGGCGAGATAAGCGAGGATTCCCTTCGAGAAGGCCTGCGCGAACACGACCACCAGCGGCAGCACAACGAAGACGCTGAGGAAGATCATCGCCAGCACGATGATAGTGATGCGGACCGCGCGCGGTTCGGTGCGAAGGTTGTTCTGCGCGGCCGCCGCATGCGCGCGTGCCCTGGCGTCGGGGGCCGAGAGTGAGACGGACTCTGCGATCTGCATCGTCATGATCCGCCCTCAGCCGCCGGGATCCGGCTCTGCGCCCAGCGCTGGAGCCGGTTAACGGCAAAGATGATGACGAAGGACACTATGAGCATGACCACCGCGATGGCGGTCGCGTCGGCATAGCGAAACTCCGACAGCCGGATCACGATCAGGAGCGGCGCGATCTCGGAGACGTTCGGCAGATTGCCGGCGATGAAGATGACCGAGCCGTACTCGCCGACGGCGCGGGCGAAGGCGAGCGCGAGCCCGGTGAGCAGCGCCGGCCCGAGCGAGGGCAGGATCACGCGAATGATGGTCTGCCAGCGGCTGGCGCCAAGGCTGCCCGCCGCCTCCTCGATCTCGGGGTCGAGATCCTGGAGCACCGGCTGCACCGTGCGCACCACGAACGGGATGCCGATGAAGATCATGGCGACGAAGATGCCGACCGGCGTGAACGCCACCTTGATACCGGCCGCCGCAAGCGGCGCGCCGAGCCAGCCCTTCTCGGCGAACAACGCGGTCAGCGCGACGCCGGCAACCGCCGTCGGCAACGCAAAGGGCACGTCGACGATGGCATCGAACAGCCGCCTTCCGGGGAAGCGGTAACGCACCAGCGCCCAGACGATGATGCTGCCCATCACCAGGTTGACGCAGGCGGCGGCAAAGGCGAGGCCGAAGGACACGCGCAAGGCATTCAGGGTGCGACGGCTGGAGAGGATGTTCCAGAACTGCTCGGGACTGAGCTCGAGCGATTTCAGGAACAGGCCGGCGAGCGGAATCAGGATGATGATCGACAGCCAGGAAAGCGTCAGCCCCATCGTGAGACCGAAGCCCGGCAATGTCCGGCGTCGTGCTGCGATTGCGCTCACCAGGCCCCCTGCTTAAGCCCCTCCGACAGCGCCCGATCAGTTCTTGTAGATCTGATCGAAGACGCCGCCGTCGGCAAAATGTTCCTTCTGGGCCTTGGTCCAGCCGCCGAAAAATTCGTCGATCGTGAACAGCTCGACCTTTGCGAAGGCGTTTTCATATTTTTTGGCGGTCTCGGGATCGCGCGGACGATAGAAGTTGCGCGCCGCGATTTCCTGACCTTCCTTGGTGTACCAGTATTGCAGGTAGGCATCGGCGACGCTGCGGGTGCCTTTTTTATCGGCAACCTTGTCGATGATCGTCACCGGCGGTTCCGCCAGGATCGAGAGCGGCGGCGCCACGATCTCGAATTTCTCCGGGCCGAATTCCTTCAGCGCCAGGTACGCCTCGTTCTCCCAGGCGAGCAGCACGTCGCCGACGCCGCGCTCGACGAAAGTCACGGTTGCACCGCGCGCGCCGGTGTCGAGCACCGGCACCTGCTGATACAATTTGCCGATGAAGTCCTTGGCCTTGTCTGCCGAGCCGTATTTCTTCTGCGCAAAGCCCCAGGCCGCCAGATAATTCCAGCGCGCGCCACCCGACGTCTTCGGGTTCGGCGTGATCACGCCGACGCCCGGCTTGAGCAGATCGTCCCAATCCTTGATGCTCTTCGGATTGCCCTTGCGGACCAGAAACACGATGGTCGAGGTGTAGGGCGATGAATTCTGCGGCAACCGCTTCTGCCAGTCAGCGGCCGTGAGGCCCTTGCCCGCGATGGCGTCGATGTCGTAGGCGAGCGCAAGCGTCACCACGTCGGCCTGCAATCCGTCGATCACGGCGCGCGCCTGCGAACCGCTGCCGCCATGCGACTGCTTGATCTCGACGCTCTTGCCGGTTTCCTTCTGATAGGCATTCGCGAACGCCTTGTTGAACTCGGCATAGAGCTCACGCGTCGGATCGTACGATACGTTCAGCAGATTGATGTCAGCGGCGAGAGCCGAGCTTGCCAACAAGCCTGTCACGAGCAGTCCTGCGGCGAGCGGAACGATACGGCGCATCATGTCCATCTCCATTCACTTCGATGACGTCGATGTCAGCGAAGACCTGCAGGCATAACTCGGGTCGAAACGCGCTTAAGTCAACGGAACCGGATTTTCTTGTTCGTAGCCGGGCAGCGTGACCATGCTATGAAGTCTTCATCGTGTGGATGCCGCATTCCGTCTTGGCCCGGCCGCGCCAGCGACCGGCACGCTCATCCTCGCCTTCGGCCGTTCTGCTCGTGCAAGGCATACACCCAACCGACAGGAAACCGGACTCCACGAGAGGATGACGCGGCAATTTGGCGCGGGCGAAAATCGCCTCGAGTTCCTCGCGCGAGACATTGGCGAAGGGATTGAACTTCAACCGAGCGCCGTCGTCCTCGACCACCGGAATATCGGCGCGCGAGCTGCCCTGGAAGCGCTTGCGGCCGTTGAGCCAGGCGTCGAATGGTTTCAGCGCACGCGCCAGCGGCTCGACCTTGCGGATACGGCAGCAAGCGTCGGGATCGGAGAACCAGAGGTCGCGGTCGGGATCTTCGCGCGACAGCGTCTCCTCGGCAGGCCTGATCGAGCGGACGTCCTTCAGGCCCAGCGTCGCGATCAGCGTATCGCGATAGGCCAGCGTCTCCTCGAACAGCCAGCCGGTGTCGAGGAAGATCACGGGGATCGCCGGATCGACGTCGGCCATGACCTTCAGCAGCGTCGCCGATTCCGTACCGAACGACGACACCAGCGCGAGCTTCTCGCGCCCGACCGTCTTCAGCGCAGCGGCGATAATTTCCGCGGGCGAGGCATCGCGCAAGGCACGATCGAGTTCATCCGCCGACGGCAGCGCAGAGACGGAAATCGAAGAAACTGGAGGCGCGATTGCGTTCACGTGCCGACCCCTTCGGAGTGACGCAGCTGCATGCGCCGGTGCAGCGCCGTAATGCGGCCGTCGCCGGTGGGCTGGTAGAATACCGAATAGCGCTTCGCGGTCTCCATGAAGGCTTCCGCGTCGGCCTGCTTCTTGACGTCGAAGGAATCGAAACCGGCGCGCAACATGAACACGAACTGGTCGCGCAGGATCTGGCCCGTCGCACGCAATTCGCCGCGGTAATTGTAGCGCTCGCGCAGCAGCCGCGCCTGGCTGTAGGCGCGTCCGTCGCGGAAGGTCGGGAACACCAGTGCGACGACGGCGATCTTGCCGAGATAGGGCACCAGCTCGGCGATGTCGCGATTGTTCGGCCAGATCACGCCGACCTTGCCGGTCCGCTTGAGCAACGCATCGGCCTCGCCGACGAAGCGCTCGGCCGGCACCAGGACGTCGCCGCCCTCGGGCAGCGGCGTGTCGACGGCGAGCTTGACGAAGCTGTCGTCGACGATTTTTCCGCCGTTAACGAGTGGCATAGACGCGCTCCTTGAAGGGTTCGACGCCGAGGCGTTTTACGGTGTCCATGAACAGCTCCTCCGGCCGCTCGCGCAGCGCCAGATAGGCCTCCACGATGTCCTCGACGACGTCGGCGACCTCGTCGAACTTGACGCCGGGGCCGATCAGATTGCCGAGTGCGGCGCTCTCGTCGGCGCGCCCGCCGATGGTGATCTGATAGACCTCCTCGCCGTTCTTCTCGACGCCGAGAATGCCGATATGCCCGACATGATGATGGCCGCAGGCATTGATGCAGCCGGAGATGTTGATGTGGAGGCGGCCGATCAGATTGGCGAGCTCGTGATTGGCGAAGCGCCGCGTCAATTCCTGCGCGATCGGGATCGAGCGCGCGTTCGCCAGCGAACAATAGTCGAGACCCGGACAGGCGATGATGTCGGTGATCAGATTGACGTTCGGCGTTGCCAGCCCGAGCTTGTCGAGCGCCTTCCACAGCGCCGGCAGGTCGCGCTTGGCGACGTGCGGCAAAGCGAGGTTCTGCTCGTGGCCGACGCGGATCTCACCGAAGGAATATCTGTCGGCGAGATCGGCCAGCGCGTCCATCTGCTCGGCGGTGGCATCGCCCGGAGGCGCGCCGATCGGCTTCAGCGAGATCGTGACGATGGAATAGCCCTGGACCTTGTGCGGGGCCACCGAGTTCTTGCGCCATGCCTCGAAATCGGGATCGGCCGCGGCCTGGCGCAGCTGGTCCGGATTGTGCGGCAGCTTCTCGTAGGAAGGATAGGCGAAGCGCGAGCGGATGTCCCCGATCACCTCGTCGTCGATCTGGAGCGAGGAGTTGCGGATATGCTGCCACTCCTCCTCGACCTCGCGCGAGAACTTCTCGATGCCGAGCTCGTGCACCAGGATCTTGATGCGCGCCTTGTAGATGTTGTCGCGGCGGCCGTACTGGTTGTAGACCCGCAGGATCGCCTCGATGTAGCTGAGGATGTCGCGGCCGTGGACGAAATGCTTGATGGTCTTGCCGATGAACGGCGTGCGGCCGAGCCCGCCGCCGACCAGCACCTCGAAGCCGGTCTCGCCCTTCTCGTTCTTGATCAGCTTCAGCCCGATGTCGTGGATCTTGATCGCGGCGCGGTCGTGGTCCGACGCGGTGATCGCGATCTTGAACTTGCGCGGCAGGAACGAGAATTCCGGATGCAGCGTTGTGTGCTGGCGGATCAGCTCCGACCAGATGCGGGGATCCTCGATCTCGCCGGGCGCGACGCCGGCCCACTGGTCCGAGGTGACGTTGCGCATGTTGTTGCCGGAGGTTTGCATCGCATGGATGCCGACCTCGGCGAGATCGGCCAGCGCATCCGGCAATTCGGCAAGCTTGATCCAGTTGAACTGGATGTTCTGCCGCGTGGTGAAATGGCCGTAGCCGCGGTCGTATTTGCGCGCGACGTGGGCGAGTGCGCGCAACTGGTTCGACGCCAGCGTCCCGTAGGGGATCGCGACGCGGAACATGTAGGCGTGCAGTTGCAGATAGACGCCGTTCTGAAGCCGCAGGATCTTGAACTCGTCCTCGGTGAGCTCGCCGGAGAGGCGGCGCTTCACCTGGTCGCGGAACTCCGAGACGCGCTCGTTGACGAGCGTGCGGTCGATTTCGTCGTAAGCGTACATGAGAGAATGCCTTAAACCTGGACCGGCTGTCCGATGGTCACGCCGGTGCGACGGATCTGTTCGCGCAGATTGCCGGGTTCGATCTTGCCGTCCGCACCGACCTGTACCGGCGCGATATAGGGACCGATCGCGCCGACGTCATCGGCAACGGACTCCGCAAGCAACGCTTTCGCCTCGTCGGAGTTGCGCACGATCGCGGCTTCCGACAGGTCCGCGGACCAGCTCTTGGCGGCGGTGCGGTAAACCACGATACCGTCCCAGGTGCGGTTGGCGGTCACGACCGAGGGGCCGGCGATTTTGATCTTCTTCTGTTCAAGCGGGGAGGTCATTCGGCTGCATCCAATAGGTCAGAGATGATTTGTTTTGGGGTTTGGCGGCGAAGCGAGCCGGCATGCCGGACCACATCGCCGATGATGAGAATGGCGGGGCCGCCATTTGTCCGTCGCACCAGCTCGGGCAGGTCGCGTAGCGTGCCGATCGCGCCTTGCGCATCGGGACGCGTGACGCGGGCGAACACGCCGACCGGCGTCTCCGGCGAACGGCCGGCGGCAAAGAGGCCGGCGCGTATGGCGGGCGCGGCGGTCATGCCCATGTAGACCACGACGGTCATTTTGGTGTCGGTGAGCGTCGACCAGTCCACTGTCTCCGCGTCGCGCGCCTTGTGCGCGGTGAGGAAGGTGATGCGGGTCGCTTCATGACGGTAGGTGAGCGGCACCTCGAAATCGGCGGCACCGCCGAGCCCTGCGGTGATGCCGGGAATGATCGAATAGGCAACGCCGGCTGCACGCAGGGCTTCGACTTCTTCGCCGCCGCGGCCGAACACGAAGGGATCGCCGCCCTTCAGCCGCACCACGCGCTGGCCGGATTCGGCGGCCGCGATCATGCGCTTGTTGATCGCGTCCTGCCCGATGCCGGGCTTGCCGACGCGGCGGCCGACCGGCACGCGCGTGGTGTCACGACGGATGCGGTCGAGAATTTCAGGCGAAACAAGTTCGTCGTGGAAGACGATATCGGCGTCCTGGAGCGCGCGCAGCGCCTTGATGGTGAGCAAATCCGGATCGCCGGGCCCTGCACCGACGAGCGCGACGGAGCCTTCCGGCTGGTCGGCCCGTGCGAACGCGGATGGATCGGAGATCGCCTTGAGCGCCGCGTCCGCCTCGCCTTTGCGGCCGGCCAGAACGGCGGCGCCGATTGGGCCGTCGATGACGCGCTCCCAGAAGCGGCGGCGCAGCGGAAACTCGGCAATACGTTCGTTGATGGATTTGCGGAAGCCGCCGATGAACTCGGCGAGCTCGCCGATGCGCGCCGGCAGCAGCGCCTCGATCTTCTCACGGACGCGCCGCGCCACCACCGGCGACGTGCCGCCAGTGCCGACGGCGACCACGACATCACCGCGATCGACGATCGCCGGGAAGATGAAGCTGGAATGTTCGAGATCGTCCATGACGTTGACGGGCAGGCCGAGCGCCTTGGCGCGGACCGACATCGCAACGCCGACATCGCCGGCGCCGGCGCAAACGATGGCGATGATTCCTGAGAGATCGGCTGTGAGCGGATCGCCGGCCGCGATGTCGATACGCATCGCGTCCGCGGAGCTCAGACCCAGGTCCTGATTGCCGTCGATCGCATGCACGCGAATGCGCGCACCGGCAGCGGCGAGCACGCGCAACTTGGCGCGCAAAAGCTCGCCCGCGCCGATGAGGACCACCGGACCGGTCTTGAGATCGAGAAACACCGGCAAGAACCGCATGCGATACTCGCTTCCCCCACATCCGGGGTTGACTGGAATTATTTTCTATATATGTGTCGTTTCGAGCGCGCAAAGAGAAATTTTTTTCTTCTCCTCCGCACCGCAACTATAGAATTTTCGCCTCCAAACGCAAAGTGGCAGAGATGCATCTTCTCAAGGACGATTCCGCTGCAAATGGACTGAGCAGTCCCGCTCTCGCCGAGCGTAAGCCCGCCCGAGAATTTTCTGCTGACCTTGCCCCGAGCATGGACCATCTCGACCAGCTCGAAGCCCAGAGCATCTATATCTTCCGCGAAGCCTTCGGCCGCCTCAAGAAGATCGCCCTGCTGTGGTCGCTCGGCAAGGACTCCAATGTCATGATCTGGCTGGCACGCAAGGCCTTCTTCGGCCGCCTGCCGTTCCCGGCTCTCCATGTCGACACCGGCAAGAAGTTTCCGGAGATGTATCGGTTCCGCGATCACTACGGCAAGGAGTGGGATCTCGATTTGCGTGTGGAGCCCTGCCCGCCGATCGATGCCGTCGACCCAACGCTGCCGCCCGCCGCCCGTTCCGCCGCGCGCAAGACCGAGGGCCTCAAGATGGCACTCGGCAAATACGGTTTTGACGGCCTGATTGCCGGCATCCGCCGCGACGAGGAGGCGACGCGCGCCAAGGAGCGCGTGTTCTCGCCGCGCGGCTTGGAGGGCAATTGGGACGTGCGCGACCAGCCGCCGGAGTTCTGGGATCATTTCAACGCTTCGCCGCCGCAGGGCGCGCATTTGCGCATCCATCCGATTCTGCATTGGACCGAGTCCGATATCTGGGCCTACACCAAGCGCGAGAACATCCCGATCATCCCGCTCTACCTGTCGCAAAACGGCAAGCGCTATCGCTCGCTGGGCGATCAGGACATCACCAATCCGGTCGCTTCGACGGCGTCGAACATCGACGAGATCCTGATCGAGCTCGAGCAGACCAAGGTGCCGGAACGTGCCGGCCGTGCGCTCGACCACGAGACCGAGGACGCTTTCGAGCGCCTGCGCGTCGCCGGCTATCTCTGAAGGACGCGAGCGTCGTATGAACATGATCGTCACCCCCGTTTCGCCCGCCACTCCGAACGGCACCAATTCGATGCCAAATGGCACGACGCGACCGCAGGTCCGCATCGTCATCGTCGGCCATGTCGACCACGGCAAGTCGACGCTGGTCGGCCGCCTGCTGCACGAGACCGGCAGCCTGCCCGATGGCAAGCTCGAGATGCTCAAGGCCGTCAGCGCGCGGCGCGGCATGCCGTTCGAATGGTCGTTCCTGCTCGACGCACTCCAGACCGAGCGCGACCAGGGCATCACCATCGACACGACGCAGATCCGCTTCCGCACCAATTCGCGCGACATCGTGCTGATCGACGCGCCCGGCCACGCCGAATTCCTGCGCAACATGATCACCGGCGCCTCGCAAGCCGACGGCGCGGTGCTGATCATCGACGCGCTCGAAGGCGTGCGCGACCAGACCCGGCGGCACGGCTATCTCCTGCATCTGCTCGGCGTGAAGCAGGTCGCGATCGTCGTCAACAAGATGGACCGCGTCGACTTCTCCGCGGAGCGCTTCAAGGAGATCAGCGACGAGATCTCGGCGCATCTGCTGGGCCGCGGCGTGAAGCCCACGGCCGTGATCCCGATTTCCGCCCGCGACGGCGACGGCGTCGCCGAGCGCACCGACCGCATCGGCTGGTACAAAGGCCCCACCGTGGTCGAGGCCCTTGATAGGCTCGAGCCGGCGCGTCCGCTGGAAACGCTGGCGCTGCGCCTGCCGGTGCAGGCGATCTACAAATTCGACGACCGCCGCATCGTCGCGGGCCGCATCGAATCCGGCAGCCTCATTGCCGGCGACGAGATCGTGATCATGCCGGCCGGCAAGATCGCGAAGATCAAGACGGTCGAGAGCTGGCCGATGACGCCGGTCGCGGGCCGACAGGGTGCGGGCCGCTCGGTTGGCATCACGCTCGACCGCGAGCTGTTCGTCGAGCGCGGCGATATCATCGCGCATGCGAATAGCGCCCCACGCGAGACGCGGCGGCTGCGCGCGCGGATCTTCTGGCTGCACGACAAGCCGCTGGCCAAGGGCGACCAGCTCCTGGTTCGCTGCGGACCTAAGGAAAGCCGCGCCACGGTCGTCGCCATCGAGAAGGCCGTCGATCCCGGCGAGCTGTCGAGCGTCGAGAACAAGGCGATCGGCCGCAACCATGTCGGCGAGATCGACATCTCTCTTTCGAATCCGATTGCCACCGACCCCTACACCGAGAACCCGCGCACCGGCCGCATCGTGATCGAGGTGTCCGGCCGCATCGCGGGCGGCGGCCTCGTACTGTCGGTCGATGCCGGCCAGCGCGCCGTGCCGGTCGACATCGTGCCGGTGGAATCCGCGCTGCGGCCCGACGAACGCTCGGCGCGCTATCAGCACAATGGCGCCGTGGTCTGGCTCACGGGCCTTCCGGCGTCCGGCAAGTCGACGCTGGCCAAGGCGCTGGAGCGGCGGCTGTTTTCGAATGGCGGCTCGCCGATCCTGCTCGACGGCGACACGCTGCGCGCCGGGCTCAACAGCGATCTCGGCTTCTCGGCCAATGATCGCAGCGAGAACATCCGCCGTCTCGCCGAAGTCGCGACGCATCTCGCCCGCAACGGCCACATCGCCATCGTCGCCGCCGTCTCGCCGGCCCGCGAAGACCGCGCCACCGCGCGCCGCATCGCCGACACTTCGTTCCGCGAGATCCATGTCGCGACACCGGCCGAGATCTGCGAGGAGCGCGACCCCAAGGGCCACTACAAGAAAGCCCGCGCCGGCACCCTGCAATCCTTCACCGGCATCGGCAACGACTACGAGGCACCGCACGCCGCCGAGCTCGTGATCGACACCTCGACGCGGACGGTCGCCGAGGCGGCGGACGAGATCGAACAGATGCTGAAGACGACCGGTGTGTTGTTCGACGAAGTCGTGGACCTCGCCGCAAATATTTGAAGGGCGGCCTCTTACGTCATGGCCGGGATTGACCCGGCCATCCACCTGCCGCCGCATCTAAGGAGCCCGGCAGGGCGACGGCGGACGTCACCACTTGCTCCGCTGTCATTCCCCGCGAAGGCGGGGAATCCAGTACGCCGAGACTTCTCGGTTAGATCACTGCCGCCTCTGGAATACTGGATCGCCCGGTCGGAGCCGGGCGATGACAGCCAGCTTGCCGCCACCTCGCCTTGACATTTTGACAGACGTCGGGGGCCTTCTCACGGCCCCGATTTTGGGGCTAATAAGGCCCTGAAAGCCGCTCCCTGTGGGCGCATTTTGCTGCTGTCGGGTCAAAAGCAGCCAAAAACAGCCATTTCCAACAAGAAAGACCATCATGAAACGCGTCGACGCCCACGGATTGAAGATCGCTCCCGTCCTGTTTGACTTCATCGCCAAGGAAGCGGCCCCGAAAACGGGGATCGCGCCGGATGCGTTCTGGGCCGGGGTTGCCGCCATCATCAAGGAGCTGGGGCCGAAGAACCGCGCGCTGCTGGCGGTGCGCGACACGCTGCAGGCCAAGATCGACGACTGGCACCGCGCCAACAAGGGCAAGGCGTTCGACCTCGATGCCTATACCGCCTTCCTGAAGGAGATCGGCTATCTCGTCCCGGAGCCGGCGACGCAGAGGGTCGAGACCGCCAATGTGGACGAGGAGATCGGCAAGATCTGCGGCCCGCAGCTCGTCGTGCCCCTGACCAACGCACGCTACGCGCTGAACGCCGCGAATGCGCGCTGGGGTTCGCTCTATGACGCCTTCTACGGCACCGACGCGATCCCGCACGATCCGTCCGAGAGCGGCAAGGGCTACAACAAGGCGCGCGGCGACAAGGTGATCGCCAAGGCAAAAGCGTTCCTCGATGCCGCCGTGCCGCTGGCGACCGGCAGTCACACCGACGTCACCGCCTATAGCGTGGTCGCGGGCCAGCTCGCGGTGAAGCTGAAGAGCGGCAACGCCACCGCACTGAAGAACGCCGCGCAATTCGCGGGCTTCCAGGGCGATGCAGCCGCACCGAGCGCGGTGCTGCTCGCCAACAACGGCCTGCATGTCGAAGTGAAGATCGACCGCACCAGCGCGATCGGCAAGGACGATCCGGCTGGCGTCGCGGACATGGTCATGGAGTCCGCGGTCTCCACGATTCTCGACATGGAGGACTCGGTCGCCGCGGTCGATGCCGAGGACAAGGTGCTGGTCTATCGCAACACGCTCGGCCTGATGAACGGCACGCTGTCGGCCGATTTCGAGAAGGGCGGCAAGACGCTGACGCGCTCGCTCAATGCCGACCGCAGCTACAAGACGCCTGACGGCAAGGGCGAGGTCAAGCTGCATGGCCGCAGCCTGCTCTTGATGCGCAATTGCGGTCACCACATGTTCACTGACGCGGTGCTGGACGAAAAGGGCGAGGAGATTCCGGAAGGCCTGCTCGACGCCGCCGTCTCCGGGCTTCTTGCCGTGCATGACTTGAAAGGCAACTCCAAGGTCAAGAACAGCCGCACCGGCTCGGCCTATATCGTCAAGCCGAAGATGCACGGCCCCGACGAGGTGTCGCTGACCTGCGAAATATTCGACCGCGTCGAGAAGATGCTGTCGCTGCCCGAGAACACGCTCAAGGTCGGCATCATGGACGAGGAGCGGCGCACCACCGTCAACCTCAAGGCCTGCATTCAGCGCGCCTCCAAGCGCATCATGTTCATCAACACCGGCTTCCTCGACCGCACCGGCGACGAGATCCACACCTCGATGGAAGCGGGCCCGATGATCCGCAAGAACGAGATGAAGGCGCAGGCCTGGATCAAGGCCTATGAGGACTGGAACGTCGACATGGGCCTGACCTGTGGCCTGCCCGGCCATGCGCAGATCGGCAAGGGCATGTGGGCCGCGCCCGACAAGATGGCGGACATGCTGGTGCAGAAGCTCGCCCATCCGCAAGCCGGCGCCACCACCGCCTGGGTGCCCTCGCCGACCGCAGCCACGCTGCACGCGCTGCACTACCACCAGGTCAACGTCACCGCGCGGCAGCAGGAGCTGACCAAGGGCGGCCCCCGGGCAAAACTCTCCGACATCCTCACCATTCCGGTGTCGAAGTCGAACTGGGCGCCCGACGACGTCAAGCAGGAGATCGACAACAACTGCCAGGGCATTCTGGGCTATGTCGTGCGCTGGATCGACCAGGGCGTCGGCTGCTCCAAGGTGCCCGACATCCACGATGTCGGCCTGATGGAAGACCGCGCCACCTTGCGCATCTCCAGCCAGCACCTTGCCAATTGGCTGCATCAGGGCGTCATCACCGAAGCGCAGGTGATGGAATCGCTCAAGCGCATGGCGGTCGTGGTCGACAAGCAGAACGCCGGCGATACCATCTACAAGCCGATGGCGCCCGCCTTCGACGGCACAGCCTTCAAGGCCGCCTGCGACCTCGTCTTCAAGGGACGCGAGCAGCCGAACGGCTACACCGAATACATCCTCACCGCCCGCCGCCGCGAGGCCAAGGCTTTAGGCTAACAAGGCTTTAGGCTGACAAGGCTCGGGCTGACAGACTGACCTATCGGGCGAAACGTCGCGGCGCGCAGCGGAACGGCTGCGCGCCGCTGTCGTTGTAGGACCATCAACGCTTTAGGAGATGGTCATGGACTGGAATCGGATCGAAGGAAACTGGAAGCAGTTCAAGGGTTCCGCCAAGGAGAAATGGGGCAAGCTCACCGACGACGACCTCAACGTGATCGAGGGTCGCCGCGATCAGCTCGAAGGCCGGCTCCAGCAACGCTATGGCCTGGCCCGGGATCAGATCCGTCAGGATGTCGATGCCTGGCTCAAGTCGCTGCATTAGAGCTAGTCTCGTCACGAACTACAAAGGCCCCGGCCCATGCCGGGGCCTTTGTCGTGGCGGGATGGCTCGTGCACTCCCTCTCCCCGCAAGCAGAAGCCCTAAAACACCGTCAGGTATTTCAGCAGCGACACGACACCGATGATGATGACGACAACGCGCGCGATCTGCTTGGCGCGGCCGTCCATCGGCAGCATGTTGATGAGATAAAGCACGAGAATGACGACGAGAAAGGTGACGAGTACGCCGACCAGCATCGCTAGGACCCCCCTTCAGGCCAATTACTGACGTGTCTTTAACGCTCACCTCCCGCGCTGGTTCCATCGGAGCAACCCACTGCAACTTCTAGTAAATACGTACTTCTACGATCAACGGGGCCGCCTAAAACTTTACCCTTTTCCTTTCAGATGCAGACACCGTTTGGCCGTGAGCCGCAAACGGCATGCGATTGCCGATTCTTACGTGCCCCTCTTTTCCGATGTTGCCGGGGCCACTTCACGAACTTTGCAATGGGAATTGGGGGACTTCGATGCTGAATCGTCTGACCGTATCCGCGCTGCTGAAGGCGGTGATCGCGATCACGTCGATCTGCGTGGTGATCGCGCTTTCGCTCACTGCCTACGAGTCGTGGGATCGCCTGAGGACCGCCAACCGCATCTCGCAGATCGCCGACACTTCCGCCGATCTGTTCAAGGCGATGCACAATCTGCGCACCGACCGCTCGACCACGTTCCGCCTCCTGAACGCGACCGAGCCGATGGACGGCGAGATCGAGAAATATCTGCGTGCCCTGCGCGACGCCCAAATGCCCGCGATGGCGCGCGCGATCGAGCTGCTGCCGACCATGGACTTTCCGCAATCGGGCACGCTGGTGCCGGAGCTCGCGCGCCTCCACAGGCTGCTGACCGAGGAGCAGAAGCAGTTCTGGGAGGATGTGGCCAAGTCCAAGGAGCAGCGCCGCGCCGGCCTGCCTAAGGAATACATGGAGACGACACAGGGCCTGCTCGACACGCTCGACAAGCTTTCGAACGTCTTGGCCGCCACCGTCAATCACCAGGATGCCGCGATCGACCAGCTGCTGTCGATCAAGCAGAACGCCTGGCTGCTCCGCAACACCGCGGGTGAGGCGTCGCTGATCGTCTCGACCGGGCTTGCCGCCGGCAAGATCACGCCGGAAGGCCGCTACGCCTATACCCAACATGTCGGCGGCACCAGCGCGATGTGGAAGGCGCTGGAATTGTCGACATCCGGCATGCAGTTGCCGGCGGGGCTCGCCTCCGCGATGGCCTCTGCCAAGACCTCCTATTTCGAGCCGCAATATCTGGCCTTGCGCGACCGTCTCGCGGACGCGCTGGTCAAGGGTGAGAAGCCCGAGATGACAGCGAACCAATGGAGCCCGATCACGGTCGGCCGCATGGCGAGCGCGGTCGCAGTAGCAGAAGGTGCGCTCGATGCTGCCAAGGTCCATACGCAGGAACAGCGCGGCGCCGCACAGCGCGCACTGATCGTGCAGCTTACGCTGCTGGCGTTCGCCCTTGGGCTCGCCGTCGGCGCGATCATGCTGGTCAGCCGCCGCGTCATCACTCCGCTCACCACTATCCGCGACGCCATGCTGAAGGTCGCCGGCGGCGATCTTGCCGTCGACAGCGGCTATCTCGACCGCCAGGACGAGATCGGCGCGCTTGCCGGCGCGCTGGAGACCTTCAAGCAGCAGGCCAACGAGAAGCTCAAGATCGAGGCGCAGGAGCGCGAGCGCAATGTGGGCGCCTCCGCGCGCCAGCGCGCGGTCGAGGCCTATGTCGGCGAGTTCGAGGGCGCGGTGCGCAAGACGCTCGGCGAATTGAGCGACGCCTCCGGTGAAATGCGCAAGACCTCGGGCGATCTGTCCGCGGTGTCGCGCCAGACCAACGACCGCGTGCAGGTCGCCGGCAAGGCCTCCAATGACGCCTCGATGAGCGTCGACAGCGTCGCCGCCGCCGCCGAGGAGCTCAGCGCATCGATCAACGACATCAGCCAGCAGGCCGCGCATGCTGCAGGCATCGCCAGCCGCGCCGTGACCCAGGCGCGCGAGACCGACGGCACGGTGCAGGGACTTCAGAAGTCGGCCGGCCGCATCGGCGAGGTCGTCGGCCTGATCAACACCATTGCGCAGCAGACCAATTTGCTCGCACTCAACGCCACGATCGAGGCGGCCCGCGCCGGCGAAGCTGGTCGCGGCTTTGCCGTGGTGGCCTCCGAGGTGAAATCACTGGCGAGCCAGACGGCCAAGGCGACCGAGGAGATCTCCGAGCAGATCGCCGACATCCAGAAGGTCGCGGGCGACGCCATCAGCGCGATCCAGACCATCGGCGGCATCATCGGCGAAGTGAACGAAGTCGCGACCGCAATCGCCGCCGCCGTGCAGGAGCAGGGTGCGGCCACGCAAGAGATCACCCGCAGCACGCAATATGCGGCGCAGGGCACCAAGAACGTCTCGGACAACATCACCGGCGTCAAATCCGATGCGGACGCTGCTGCTGCCGCCGCCGACAACGTGAAGCAGGCCTCCGAGATGCTGGAGAGCCAGAGCCGCCAGCTCGGCCATGAGGTCAGCGACTTCCTCGGCAAGATCCGCGCGGCGTAAGGCACGCACGCAACCCCAGCGACGTCGTCCCGCGAAGGCAGGACGACGTCACGCCTATTCCTTCGCCACCACCGGCACCTGGCGGAATTTTGCGCGCACCGAGTCCGGCAGCGGCGAGAAGTTCATCGCGACGCCGCGGCGGTCGTTGGCATTGCGGCTGGCGACCACCAGGCCATCGGCGCCCGCGACGATGTCGCCCTTGCGCAAGGTGGGATCGTCCTCGACCTTGACCTGAGCGAGCCCGGCCGGATTCTTGCCGTTGCAGGTGCAGCCCGCGACGATCTCGTTGCGGTAGCGGAAGGCATTCGGCAGGTCGGAATAGGATTTTCCGTTCTCCGTCGTGGCGTCGTCGATATTGCTGCCATAGACCAGCGAGGTCTCTGACGTCGGGCAGAAGCTCTTGCAGGATTGCGCCTTGCTTTCGGCATCGTTTCCTTGCGCCGGGAAATAGCGGCCGTCGCAGCCGCGCACGCAATAGGCCGTGCCGCCGCCATAGGAAGCTCGCTGGCGCGGCGTGTCGTAGCGCGGCATGTCGTCATTCGGGAACGGCATGCGGATCTCCGGCGCCGTCCGGCCGCGGAAGCCGCCGAACAGGGCCGAGAAAAAGTCCTCCGCATGCGCCGACGGCGTCAGCGCGAGGCAGAAGGAGGCGACGGCGAAAAACGCCGCCGCGCCACCGGCCAGTTTACAGATCGAACGTCTCTTCATGTGACCTCGCTCAACTCCTAGTTTACGGCCGACGTCGAAATGTTCAGCGCCTGCCCGCCCGGGGGCAGCGTCGTGACCGGCTGGCGCTTGCGCACGGAATCCCCGCCTCTCGCCATCAGCGGCGCGTTCTTCGGCAGCACCACGACCCTGGCCCCGACATCGACGCGGCTAAACAGGTCGGTGACGTCCTCGTTGGTCATGCGGATGCAGCCGGACGAAACGAACTTGCCGATTGTGGTGGGATCGTTGGTGCCGTGGATGCGATATTCGCTCGAACCGAGATACATCGCGCGCGCACCGAGCGGATTGCCGGGACCGCCAGCGACGAAGCGCGGCAGATAGGGCTGGCGCGCGATCATCTCGGCCGGCGGATGCCAGTCCGGCCATTCCGCCTTGCGGCTGACGCTCTGCACGCCCGACCACGTGAAGCCCTCGCGCCCGACACCGACGCCATAACGGATGGCGCGGCCCTGGCCGAGCACGTAGTAAAGATAAGTGTTGTTGGTATCGATGACGATGGTGCCGGCCGGCTCGCTCCGGTCGAAGCTGACAATCTGCTTACGCAGGCGATCGGGCAGCGCGGCATCCTCGTCGGAGACCTGCGACTCCTGACTCACATAGCCTTGGCTTGCGTAGCCTTGGCGTGCGTAGCCTTGGCGTGCGTAGCCTTGGCGTGCGTAACCTTGGCTTGCATAACCCTGGCTTGCATAACCCTGGCTTGCATAACCCTGCGAATAGCCCTGATCCTGCGGATAGGTATAGCCCAGGGTCTGCGCGCTAGCGGCGCCGAAAGGCACGGCCAGCAAAGCGGTCGTGAAGGCGAAAGCGATGATGCGGCGCGGCGAAAAGCGGCGTCGGACTGCAGAGAACTTCGTCATGTGCTGCCCCGTTGGATGCCTGCATCAGGGTGATGCGCTGGTCCGATAAACGCGCTCGAGCCGCTCCAAGTTCCGCGGCGAGATGCGGCAGCCACGTCACAGTCAAGCGAGCGTCTCTTCACGAAGCCGCGATGGAACCGGCGGCGGGTTCGTACGTTTCTCCTCCCACTAATGGGCGCGCGGACCGAACGCTTCCGTGCCGGAGAGGTATTGTGCGCGTCCTTCCCAGTGAACGTATGATTCCCGGCAACAGCGAAGGCACACCGCTTCCCGAGAGCCACGGCGAACTTCCGCCAGTGATCCGGCGCACTGAATTCGTCGCCTTTTCGCTCGCCGGATTGCTCATCATCGCCGTCGTCGCTGTGCTCTATGTCGGAAAGGCGTTCTTCCTGCCTGTCGTGATGGCCTTCGTCACCGGCACGATGCTCTCGCCGGCTGCAACCTTCCTGGAGGAGCGGAAAGTGCCGCGCGGGCTCGCCGCGGCCTTGATCGTGATCGCGGTGACCGTCGTGGTCGGTTTCGCCGTCGCGCTGATCGCCTCACCGGTGATGGAATGGAGCTCGCGCCTGCCCGAACTCGGCGCGCAATTGAAGGACAAGCTGCACGTGTTCGACCGGCCGCTGGCGCTGTGGCGGGAGCTGCAGACCATGGTCGGCGGCTCGGAGGGGCTGCCCAATTTTCAGATGCCGAAATTCGAATGGGTGCAGCCGGCGCTGGAATTCTTGTCGCCGACCTTCACCGAATTCGTGCTGTTCTTCGTCACCCTCATCCTGTTCATCGCGAGCTGGCGCGACCTGCGCCGCGCGATGATCATGACCTTCAGCGATCGCGACGCCCGGCTGCGCACGCTTCGTATCCTCAACGAGATCGAGGTCAATCTCGGCAACTATCTTCTGACCGTGACCGTCATCAATGTCGGCGTCGGCGTCGGCGCGGGCCTCGTCTGCGCGCTCACCGGCATGCCCAATCCCGCCGGCCTCGGCGCCCTCGCGGCCACCCTCAACTTTATCCCGATCATCGGGCCGGTTGCGATGTTCGCCATTCTGGTCGTGGTAGGACTGGTCACTTTCCCGACCATTGGAGGTGGCCTGATGGCGGCGCTTGCCTTTGGCGGCCTCACCTTCCTGGAGGGACACTTTGTCACGCCAACCATCATCGGCCGGCGGCTGGAGCTCAATGCGCTCGCCGTGCTGCTGGCGCTGGCATTCTGGACCTGGCTGTGGGGCCCGATGGGCGCGTTCCTGTCGTCGCCGCTTCTGATCGTCGCGCTGATCCTGAAGGAGCATCTGCTGCCGACGGATTCGCCGCAGCTCCCGCAGGCCTGACCGGTTTCCCACAACGGAACTTACCCCGCGACGAAACGTTTTCCGGCTATCTCAGCCGTCAACAGTTCGGAGCTCCTGATGTCCACGACCAATGCCGAAGCCGGGATGAGAGACTGGACCGACAAAGCCACCAGAGAACGCCTCGAGAAGGATGTAGCAGCCGTGAAAAGCGATATCGCCGCCCTCACCGATCAGATCACCGACGCGCTCAATACCTTTGCTAATTCCTCCAGCAAGCAGGCCCGCCGCGGCTACCGCCAGGCGCGCGAGAACGTGGATTCCGCGATCGACGACATGTCGGAGCGCGGCGGCGCGATGTTTGACGCGGCACAGGAGGCCTACGGGTCGATCGAGGAGACGCTGGAGGACGCGATCACGCAGCGGCCGCTCGCGACCGTCGGGCTTGCGCTCGGCATCGGCTTCCTGATCGGCGCCGCCTGGCGCCGCTGATGTCGCGAACGGATTTTGAGACGCCGGCGCTGCGGCGCCGGCGGTGCCGGTTTGTGACGATTCGGCTTGTGGGGGTTTGAGGAGCAAGGCCATGTTTCAGCGCATCATCGACGGGATCAGTGCATCCACCGGCACGACTGTGCGGCTGACCTCATTGGCAGCGGGCGCGGCGTTCGCACTCTTCATCACCACGTGCTTCCTGTGCGCGGCGGCCTTCATCTCGGTGCTGGAAAAATACGGTCCGGTGCAGGCCTGCCTCGCCGGTGCCGGCGTTTTCTTTCTGCTGACCCTGACCGCGGCAGCGAGCTATTGGGCCTACAAGCGGCAGTTGCGCAAGCAAGCTCACATCGCAGCCGAGCGCGCCGCGAAGTCGGCCGCGCAGAGCATGCTCACGGACCCCATGCTGCTCGCCACGGGTCTCCAGATCGTTCGCGCCATCGGGATCAAGCGGCTGTTGCCGATCCTGGCGGTCGGCGGCGTCGCCCTCGGAATCATGGCGAGCCGCGCCGGCGTACCCGACGAGGCGTCGGCTGAACCTGCCGAGTAGCGGCTAGCGCGGGTTCAAAAACTTCGTCCTAAGTCCTGCGAGCGCATCGATCGGAATTCGGCACCGGCGGCGCCGCGCCAATTTTGCGCCGTCCGACGCAATTGTCCTCTATCACGCAAACGCTACTCGGATAGGCAGGCGGTTGCCGCTAAAAGCAGCGCCCCTGATTCCAAAAGCCATTTTTTCGATGAAACCGTCCGTCAAGGCGAACCTCGCCGCATTCAATCACGACGCCCGCCTCTATTTGACGCTCGGCATCGCCAACTGGTCGATTTTCGTCGACCACATCCCGAACAACGTCGTCAATTTGCTGACGCTGCGAAATTTCGGCTTCAGCGGCGCCGCAGACCTGTTCGTGTTCGTGGCCGGCTATGGCATGGCCATCATTCACGGCAAGATCGCGCTGGAGCGCGGTTACGTCGTCGCAGCGACGCGTATCTTCCAACGCGTCTGGCGGCTCTATGCCGCCTATGTCGTTCTGTTCGTGATCTACATCGACGCCATCGCCTATGTCGCCTCGCAATCGATGGCGCCGGAGATCATC
Organism: Bradyrhizobium nivariense; assembly: GCF_029846695.2. Lineage (NCBI taxonomy): Bacteria > Pseudomonadati > Pseudomonadota > Alphaproteobacteria > Hyphomicrobiales > Nitrobacteraceae > Bradyrhizobium > Bradyrhizobium nivariense. The sequence goes on from NZ_JARWCR020000072.1 coordinate 43,825, forward strand.
CACGAATACAACATCTCGGGGATCATCGAGCATCCGCTGCGCATCCTGGTCCGCGGACTGGTACTTCAGGAAGAGCCGCTGAACCTCGATCTCCTGCAATTGATGATCCCGCTGATGGCGCTCCTTCCGTTCGCGCTGTGGGGGCTGTTGCGGCGTCCGAACCTGACGCTGGCTGCATCGGTCGCCCTGTACTTCGCGGCGCGCTGGTTCGACTGGAATTTCCGGGTCTATCCGGACCAGGAGTGGACCTTCAACCCGTTCTGCTGGCAGATGCTGATGGTGCTGGGCGGCTGGTTCGCCGTGACCGGTGCGTCGGGCCGCGCCCTGCATGGCCTGTCCTGGTTGCGCGTGCTTGCAGGCGCCTATCTCGTATTCGCGATGGCGATCACGCTGATGCGCCACTCGCCGGCGCTTGCCGCCTACTTGCCGGATATCGTGCTCAACAACATCACGCCGACCGACAAGGAAAATCTCGCGCCCTATCGCGTGGTCCACTTCCTCGCGCTCGCTTTCCTCGCGACACATCTCGTCCCGGCCGATCATCCCGGCCTGCAATGGAGATCGCTACAGACGGTCATCAGATGTGGCGAGGAATGGCTCGCGGTGTTCTGCGTCGGCGTGTTCCTGTCCTTCACCGGCCATCTCATCCTGATCACCGGCCCCAATCTGGTGGTGATGCAGATCGCCGTGAGTCTGGCTGGCTTCGCGGCGATGGCCGCGGTCGCATATTACATCGCATGGTCGAAGCGGCAGGACCTGCCCGCGGCCTTGCGGCAGCGGGCCTAGCCTCGGCACCTTCCGATTCCGCTAGGCCGGCCATCACGGCTGCGCTATGCGGGAGCGGGAGCGGATTGCGCGAGGAGGCCGGGCGTGGTGATGGCGAATGGCGGGGGTGAGGGAGCCGACAGCGCGCCCCGGCGCGGCCGGCCAAGGTCGATCGAGACCACCAACGCCATTCTCGAAAGCGCCTATGCGCTGATGGCCGCGACCGGCCTTGCCGCCACCACCATCGACGCGGTTGCGCGGCACTCCAGCGTCTCCAAGATGACGATCTACAAATGGTGGCCGTCCCGCGAGGCACTGCTGATCGACGCCTTCCTCCACCATGCCGCGCAGATGCTGCCGATACCGCCGGCGAGTTCCGGCAGCCCCGCCGCACGCGCACGCCGCCATGCCGCGGCCTATGCCGAAGCGCTCCAGGGCGAGTTCGGCAAGGTCCAGCTCGCCGTGATCTCCGAATGCATTTCCAAGACCGGGTCCGCCGAGCTGTTCTACGCCCGCTATCTGCAATTCCGCCGCGACGCGCTGGTCGAGATGATCGCCGCGGGGCAGAACGAGGGCAGCATTCTGGCGGAGGGGCCGCCCGAGGATCTCTACGACGCGATCTATGGCGGCCTGTTCTACCGCTACGTCTTCGGCATCGCGCCGATCACGCCGGCCTACGCACGGAATCTGGTTGACCTCGTGCTGCGACCGAAGCGCTAAAGCATGATCCGGAAAAGTGCGAAGCGGTTTTCCGAAAAGATCATGCTCAAACAACAACCTAAAGCGCGATAATGATTCATCCTCATCTCATCGCGCTTTAGAGCGTTTTCGAGCGAAGTGGATACCGGTTCGCGTGAAGAAAACGCGTCAAAACAAGAATCTAGAGCTTCGAATTACCGCGCCGGCCGGATCGGTGCTGAAAGCTTGTCAGTGCGGTCGCGCTCGGTCATGTCCTCGACCGTCTCCATCGGCGCGATCAGCTCGTAGACATAGGAGACGTCGGTGAAATAGCGCTTGGCGGTGCCGCCGAGCGCCTCGGGCGCGACGCGGTCGAGCAGGATCAGGCCGAAATCGGAATCGGGGCGGCGCGTCGCCTCGCTGGTGTTGAACTCCTCCCAGCGGAAATGGAAGACCTCGCCGGTCCCCTCGCTCGTCACGGTCCAATTGGCTGTGATGTTCGGATGCTTGCCGACCAGCGACAGGCCCTCGTCGGAGTGCGAGGCGAGCTCGAAGAAGAGCAGCGACAGGCTTTGCGCCGCGCGCGCGCTGACTGCGATATCAGGACCGGTGACGGCGATGCGGTCGGCGTGCGGGATGGCGCGCGCCTCGAACAGGCCCTTCAGTTTGACGCCCTGCCACTGGCTCTCGCTGAGCAGCGAGACGACGTTGGACATGGCGTGGATGCGGCCGATCAGGAGCTCGCGCGCGATGTCCATGTCGGAGCCATGGCGCAGCGTGCGCGTCACGATCGACTGGATCACCGCCAGGATGTTCTTGACCCGGTGGTTGAGCTCGTCGATCACCGCCGTCAGCCGGCGCTCGAAGCCGATTCTGACCTGGATTTCCCGGCTGAGCCGCAAATTGTTGTAGGCGACATAGCCGAACAGGCCGCACACCATCGCGGTGATCGCAAAGCCGATCGCCGCCACGATGATCGCAGTCTGCTCGGCGCGACGCGCCGAGTTGGTCTTGGCGTAATAGCCGAGCTGCCAGTCGCGACCACCGAAGCTCACCGTGCGCGTCGCCGACGGCGCCGGCCCGTCCGCCTCCGTCGTGCGGGCCGAGACCACGCCTTGATCATTGGCGACCAGCTCACCACCCTCCCTGCGCGGATCCTTCAGCGCGACCGCAAACAGCGACATGTCGTCGTTGGTCAGCATCAGGGAGGCGAGCTCGTAGGAGAATGTGATGAAGCCCGCCGGCTCCGTCGCGCCCTCGGGGATGACGGGAGCGGCCACGATGATGCCCATCGGCCCGCCGACACGCAGGAGAGGAACGGGTTCTGAGGCAACCGACCTCTTCTCCACTCTGGCGCGCATCAGCATGGCGCTGCGCACCTGATCCTGGTCGTAGCTGCGGCCGGGCAGCGCCTTGGTCTCGTTGCTGCGCGGCTCGAGGTCCATCAGCACGTCGATCGGCTGGGTGACCTCGGCCGGGTCGATCGGCTTGTCGTCATAGGTGCGGATCTGCGGATTGGGGAAGCCGGCGCTCGCGATGGCGGCCTGCGCTGCGGCAAGCTCGTTCGGCTTCAGGCGGGCGACCCAGCCCGCCACCACGAAATCGGTCTTGAAGGCGTAGATGGCCGAGCGCAGCGGCTCGAGCATGTTTGGCTTGAGCACCGACGGCGTCCGGAACAGGCCGGAGGCAACCCGCGCGAGCAGTTCGCGCTCGGTGAGCCGGTCCTGGACCAGGCTCGCATGGACGTCGATTGCGCGCGCCAGCGCGATCCGGTCCAGCGCCAGCTCCTGGTCGTGGACGCGATAGGCCGCAAGCCCGGAGAGCAGGGCTCCGAGCAGAGCGATGAAGCCGATGATAAAACCCAGCCGGACCACGCGACTACTCAGGCGAAAGCAGGAGGTCGGCAATAAACACGGAGCATATTAACGCCGATCGAACGGCCATGTGCCGAAACAGGGTGAACCCCGGTGGCGGTGATAATGAAGGAGGAGGCATCAGTACGCAACTTGGGTCGCCTGAAAAGCTTAATCCGCCCGGCCGATGGTCTGGCCGGGATGGGTTCGCTCCCGGGGACCGGAGGTTATCAATCGCCGTGTCCGAAATTTGTTCCGTTAATGGTTTCTGCCCAGGGCGTTAACGAAGAGAAACGCCTGCGTTAAGTCGTCGCGTCGGTCAGCTGTCCCGTTTCAAGCCGCCTTTGGCCTCGATGAAGCCGATGATGCGATCGAGCCCCTGGCTCTTCTTCAGGTTGGTCATGACGAACGGACGCTCGCCGCGCATGCGCCTGGCGTCCGTCTCCATCTTTTCCAGGGAGGCGCCGACATGGGGCGCCAGGTCGATCTTGTTGATGACAAGGAGGTCGGACCGGGTGATGCCCGGGCCGCCCTTGGACGGGATCTTGTCGCCGGCCGCCACGTCGATGACGTAAATGGTGAGGTCGGCGAGCTCCGGGGAAAAAGTGGCAGCGAGGTTATCACCGCCGGATTCGATCAGCACGAGATCGAGCCCGGGAAACTTGGCGCGCATGTCCGCCACCGCAGCGAGATTCATCGAGGCATCCTCGCGGATCGCGGTGTGCGGACAGCCGCCGGTCTCGACCCCGGCGATGCGGTCAGGCGTCAGCGAGCCTGAGCGCACCAGGAATTCGGCATCCCATTTGGTGTAGATGTCGTTGGTGATCGCGGCGATGTCATAGCGCTCGCGCATGGTCTTGCAGAGCAGATCCATCAGCGCGGTCTTGCCCGATCCGACCGGACCGCCGATGCCCACACGCAAGGGGCCGTGAGACGTAGCCATTGCTTCTTCCTATCGTCGTCCTGGCGACTGCGGAGTGTACTAGGGTCTGTTGGGATTCAGGATTCTCATTTGAGCTCGGCTGTGATTCAAGCTCGGGATGGACCGATTCGTTTTGAATGACGCCCAATGGGCGAAGATGGAACCGCTTTGTCTAGGCAAGCCGAG
>NZ_JARWCR020000073.1:0-47322 GCF_029846695.2 Bradyrhizobium nivariense
TTTGGGGGCTTGGGGGCGGGGCCGCGAACCTGCCGGACCAACCCGGGCCGACCGGGCTCTTCCCCTGGCGCATCACGGAAGGTTTCTTCGTGCGCGAATATTGAAGACTCCGGCTGTGGACGGCGTATGATCGGCTACGGGGATTTCAGGGATGGCTGCCTCGACCAACGAGCGTCCGATGTGTCCGGCGTGCAAGCACCGGATGGCGATGGCGCGCATCTCTCCCGGCCCCAGCGGATTCGATGAGCGCACCTTCGAGTGCCCGACTTGCGAGCGTACCGAAGTGGTCCGCTTCGCCGTGGATCCAATGCAGACTAACGCGGTCGGCTGGCTCGCCGGTGAACTGAAGCCGCCAAACTGAAATTCGGTGTGAGTGGGGGTGGCGTGATGGACGAGGACTTCTGCAAAGAACAGACGCAACGCATTCGCGCTTTGGCCGAGCGGGCCGATCCCTTCACCAGGCGCCGCCTGTTGGCGTTGGTCGGCCGATACGCCCCCAGGGTGGCCGGTCTCTTGAAGGCCGCGGAGCGGCCGCTGCCGGTGCGCGCCACGCCGCCGGCGTCGATCCTCTCGGGGTCGGGCGAGGCGTGACCAAGGGGCGCCATCGAAGTCCGGTGCGACGCTTGCGGCGGCGCGGGATCCCTGCCCGTGCGGGAGTCCGAGCCCGGCCGCAGGACCTATCCGGGCCGCTGCGTGAAGTGCGGAGGCAAGGGCCGTATGCCGGCGAAGTCCGAGTGAGGTGCGGCTGTCCGGATGGACCTTCGCGTCAACGTACGCTTTCGTGCCTTCGACAAACCCTTGGATGAGGGTGCCCGGAACGAATTACACCTCCCGGCGCTTGAATCCTGACTCGTTGTACGTGGCTACTATGAATTGAGGAGGCGAGAATGGTCCTGATAGGACTTGGCGCTCTGCTCGTTCTTGGCGGAATCTTGTACATGGCACGCGCTACTATTTGGCGGGGATCGCTTAGTCGGCCCACTGGCGATACATTGGAGCCGACGCGGCGCGGCGTGGGATTCTTGGGGGTCGGAGCGAACTGGCCGGGCATTCTCATGGCAATCGGTGCCATTCTGTTGATGTTGGGGCCGGCCTCTAGCCTCAGCCACCCGCCGAGCTGCCGGCATGGGCCATTTCAATTTGCCACTTTGCTGGTTTCGTGACGGCGGTAAAGCCGTTGTAGTCCAGCCAATCGACCAAAGGCCGGAATTTCGCAAGAGCAGCCCTTGGTCCGCTCAGGGTTAAAGCGTCGTTCTAGTCGCCGCTAGTCACTTCCGGTGCGCCCGGATTGACGGACGATTGGGGACCCGCCCATGGGCATCGCGTGGGGCGTGATCCTTGGGGCGGTCCAATCGCGTACCGCCCTATTTTCACAGGAGAAGCCGATCATGACTGACGATCAGGTCAATCTCGTCGTTCAGCACCTTTGCGAGCAATTGCACTTGGCCCTCCGATTGAAGGGCAGCGAGGCACATCCACCAAACGCCAAGGATATTGGATTTGATCCTGCCTCTGTAAGAACTGTATTGCTGACCGGGTTGCGTTCGGCGGGTGTCACGATCCACCACGAGGCAGCCGGGGCGAGCGAAGAGCCGCCGTGGTCCTAAACGCAAAACGCGGGACAGAAACCCAGCGCCAATGTCTCAGTTGGGTCATTCTCGTCGTTTTTTGCAGTGTGACCAGCGCTTCCGGTCTCCCCCGAGAAGCGGACAATCACCGGACCGATGGGTAGGTCTCAAACGGGCCAGGAGCGGACAAGGGACACTGCCTTCCAGACGTCACGTCTGCACGTCCAAAGCCCGATCGGCCACAGCGCGGACACGGGTTCTGCGGATTCATCAGGTCAATCGCAACACGGAAAGCTTGATTGATCGGTATCCAACTCAGTAGTAAGTTTTGGATGGAGGCGTGGGATCCGCTTCGAGCAAGTCCTCCAACGGGACGGCGCATAGGTGCCTGAAGAGCGCACGCAGCATTCCGAAGACTCGAAAGGGCGATCAGGCCCCGAGGACCTGCGCGGCTCGGCCGCAACCTTTGATCGCGTCGAAAAGGGCGCCGCTGCCATTGCCACCCTGAGCACCAAAGACCACGAGGTCTTGGAATCAAGGGTCCGAGGTCATTCGCACGTGTGTCTGGCTTGCGGCCAGGCGAGCGTCCATCGATTTCTTTATAGGAAGAACGGCTGCGACATCCTGCGTTGTGAGCAATGCGGTCTCGGGCGAGCTGAGACGATGGGCTTCGACCCGGAGAGCTATTATACCAGCGACTATTTTTCCGGGAAGCGTCCCGACGGCTACGCGGATTATATCGGCACGGAAAACATCCTTCGCCGTGAGTTTGCAGGAACCGTGGAATTCATCCGAAAGTTCCGCGCCTCCGGGCGATTGCTTGACGTCGGATGCGCCTACGGTTTTTTTCTGCAGGAAGCAAAGCGCTTCTTCGAAGTGTCAGGGATCGAGCTTGCCGAGGACGCCGCCGAACACTGTCGACTATCAGGTTTGAACGTGTTCACCGGTCAAGCCGACGAGACCCGTCTTGGGCGGCTCGGCACAACCGACGTTATCGTGTTGCTCGACGTTATCGAGCACTTGCCATCCCCCCGCGACACAATCGCACTCCTCATGAATCACCTCGACCATGGTGGGATCATCGTGATTACCACGGGAGATTTTGGCTCGCTGTATTCAAGAGTTGCCGGGGCGCACTGGCGGCTGATGACACCGCCGCAGCACCTATGGTTCTTTACGCAGGCGAGCATGCAGGCCATGGCGACCTCCCTCGGTCTCGAAGTCGAACATCTCGATCATCCATGGAAAGTTGTGCCATTGTCGCTAATCAGTTTTCAGCTCGCACGCATGTCTGGCCTTGGACCCAAACGCCTAGCGATATCAAACTGGCTGGGGCTGCCGGTCAACTTATTCGATGCCATGCGCGTCGTGTTGCGGAGGCCGAGCCGATGAGCGTTCGTGTTTCACTGCGCCAAGTTGTCGCGCTCACGGCCTATGCAGCGACGACGGCTGGCTGCCAGCTGCTGTTCAAACTCGGCGCTGTGGGGGCTATGGTCCGCTCGCCGAGCGGATCGCCCGCTTTCTGCTCAACGAGTAGTTTTTTTCGTTGCGATCATTCTTTACGCCGCGCTGACCGTTCTGTGAGTCTGGATCCTGAGCTTTAACCAGATCTCGCGCGCCTATTCGTTCCTCACGCTTGCATTTGCGCTTGCCAGCGCTTGGCTGCCGAACCGTTGTCGATGCGACTGCATCGTGTTGATTTTTGTGTGGTCTGTTTTCATTGCGGGATAAGCGATGACGTCGCAGGAGCCGCAAGTATGGATTGTCATCGCTGCCTACAATGAGGCACCGGTGATCGCGAGCGTCGTCGCCGACGTCAAGCGCGCTGGATATCGCGCCCTCGTCGTCGATGATGGCTCGACCGATGCGACAGGCGCCGTTGCCGCTGAAGCAGGTTGTATCGTGGTGCGACATTCCCTCAATTTAGGCCAGGGCGCCGCACTTCAAACCGGCATCGAATTCGCGCTTAGCGAGGGGGCTGACGTTATCGTGACATTTGATGCCGATGGGCAGCACCGCGCCGCCGACATCGCCGTACTGATCGATGCGTTGGCCAGGCAAAATGCCGATTTCGCGCTCGGCAGCCGTTTCCTTGGGACTTCGCTCAACCAGCCGCTGTCGCGGCGCATGTTGCTCAAGGCGGCGACCTTGTTCACATGCCTTACAACCGGATTGCGCGTCACCGATACCCACAACGGCCTGCGCGCGATGACGCGCCGGGGTGCGAGCAGCATCAACCTTCGTCAAAATCGGATGGCCCACGCCTCTGAGATTCTTCACCAGATCGCTGCCAGCGAACTCAATTACGTCGAAGCGCCTGTTAGGATCGAGTACAGCCCTTATTCGCTCGCCAAAGGTCAAACGCTAGGGGACACACTCATGATCCTGGTAGACCTGTTCGCGCGGAGGCTCCACCGATGATTGCGCAGCTCATCCTCACTGCATTGTTGCTTGGCATTTTGCTCTATGCATTGACCGAGTACCGGCGTTCGCCGGCAGTCGGGCTCATCGCCGTGCTCGCTGCAGTCGGGGGGCTCTATTTCGTTTGGGTTCCTTCGCACGCGACCCACCTTGCAGAATTCGTCGGCATCGGCCGCGGTGTCGACCTCATTATCTATATCTGGATCGTGATCAGTCTGCTCCTTCTACTCAATCTCCACCTCAAGCTGCGCGCGCACATGGAGCTGATCACCGTACTGGCGAGGGAACTTGCTATCGCGAGCGCCCGCTCGCATCGATCGACATCATGAGGCCACGAGTCGCCAGGCTCCCTTGGCGGTCGGTTGATTCAAGTGGGCTTTCCATGAGCAGACGTCGATACTCTCGGACGACAGATCATCGGCCCTGGTCTGAGGGCGGCCGGGATTTCAAGCGCTATTTCATGATTGGGTGATGAGATGCTGCAAGGCGCCTCCGTGCACAAGCCTGATGCCACACCGAGCGTGCTGTCACGCATCCGGAGCCGATTTGGGGGTTGGCCGGCAATCGTCTTTGCTTTGCTCTCGCTTTCCTTCGGATCGGCCATCATCGTTGTCAATCCACCACTACGCGGCCCGGACGAGATATCGCATTTTCTGCGTATTTATTCGTACACACGAGGCGAGCTTCTGCCCGTCACCGAGATCAATGGCCGCAAGGGAATCTTTGTAGAGCCCGCGCTCTACGATCGGCTACATTTCTTCAAGGACTCAGGGGAGCGGTTCGCCAGGTACAGAGACGCGGGATTCCGCTACGGCCAGGTCATGGCCGAGTATCATAACATCATCGGCGCGAATGATGAGGCCGCACAAACGCCTGTGTTCGCGCCGTTTGCCGGCACAGAGGGCTACAGTCCCCTCGCCTATGCTCCTTATATACTCGCGGCAGCTATCGGACGTCTGCTTAGACTCGATTTACCCGAACTGCTGTTCCTGATGCGCTTCCTCGGCCTGGTCGTTTTCACGGCGGTAACGGCCTACGCCATCGCGGTCACTCCAGCCCTCCCATGGGCGTTCGTATTGATCGCGATGCTGCCAGGATCGCTCTATAACCGCGTTGTTCTTAGCGCGGACGGTGCGGCCCTCAGCTATGCGCTGGTAATCACCGCGCTCTGCTTCAGAGCCGCATTGAATCCCTCTGGCGGGCGCGTCTGGGAGCGCTCGCTATGGATGACGCTATGCGTACTCGCCAAACAGCCGCAGATTGTTTTCGTACTGTTGGAGTTGATGTCCGGCCGGCTCAGGGAGCTCCTTGGCCGGTGGAAGAGCATTGCGATCGTGGTCCTGCCGGGCGTTATCCTGTCGCCGCTGTGGGTGATCGGAGTCTCAGCGGATGTAGCGGCGTGGCGTGTCCGCGAGGGACACGACTATCCAGTAGAGCAGTTTGATCCGTTGTGGAAACTCGCTTACATGTGGGAGCATCCATTTCATTTCCCGCTGGCGACATGGACGGCTCTGCGCGAATGGGCCGCCCCGCTGTGGCCGGAACTCATTGGCATCCTGGGCTGGCAGGACATTGTGCTTCGGCCCTGGACTTATATCGTGCTCACGGCCCTCCTCCTGCTTGTCCCGCTGCAAAAACTGCCGCTGGGTGGAACGCGTGCGCGCGTGGCGATCGTGACAGGCTTTGCCGTCCTCAGCTACTTAGTGTTGGTTTATCTGATTTTTTTCCTCACCTACACGCCTGTCGCTTCGCCCCATGTCTTGGGCGTTCAAGGACGTTACTTCGTCATCGCCCTGCCCATGGCTGCGATCTTCATGGCCTCGCTGATCAACCTCGAATTACCGCGCGGCGTGCCCGCGCTGGTCGCGATTACCGGCTCAATGATTGCGGGAGTGACGTCCGTGGACGCAGTGCTGAAAGCGCACTGGTGATGTGGTCACGGGGCGGACATGTGCAGCACTCGTCCCTTAGGTTCCGGCCGGGTCAGACTCGGACATCGCGCCATAGCTGCCAGACGTCTGCTCTACCCCTATGAACGGACATGAAGCGACTACTGTTGCATGTCCGTTCGGGGCCAGGAGCGGTCATACGAGGTCATTGCATGCGGATTGGATGGTCGCGTCTAGAACTCGCGCTTTCGGCATTCGTCATCCTTGCGCAGAGCGAATTCAATCTCGTCGGCAGCCCTCTGTACGGCGTCGCCCTCAAACGCCATCGCCGTCCCTAACCCGAGCGCGCCTGCTTGGACCGTTCATTCGTCATCACGAGCTGCATTTTGTTATCGGCATTGTTCCTCTTCATGTCTCGGAGGCTCATTACCGCGATGTCATGCGGACCGACCGCGCTAAACGCGCGAGAGCCGCCGGGATGTCCCCAGCGGCTCGCGCGTTGCGTAGCGATGTGGTGCGACGCGCAGCGTCGCGTGGTGGAACGTTGCGATGCGCCGAGGCGCGCCGCGTTGCCTACCGTGATGTCAATAAGTCCTACGCGTCTCATCGACCAACCTAACATGGCTGGTCGCGAGACAACTTCAAGACAGTGCTGCTGCCGTAGTCGCCATCTCTTTTCGATCGCGCCGAAAAAGCCGTGACTGCTGGAACGAGATGTAACAAAACCTGTAACGGTCGGTTTTGGCGCTGGCGACTACGATGCTCGCGCATGGTGCCGTTGAGCCATCATACCTGCCAAAAGCGAGATATGCTTAGCGGAAAGCAGCGGTAGACCTAGATGTCAGAAGACGCCCTTATCGTCATAACAAATGCCATCAAAACCGCTTTCATTGATCATCCTGGTTCTGGGCACGGCACGACGTGGGACCAAGTCACGAAAAGTGACGAAGAAAGTATTCATCTCGCCAAGGCTGTGCTGGTTGCTCTTCGCAAAGCCGGATATTCCGTTACCAAGGTCGAGGACCAGAATGCCCCGAAGCCCTAAAGGCAGACGTAGCAGCGGTCGTTCGAAATTGAGTTACTTTGGTTCTTAAGACGGCTCAATTCGCCTTGCGGCGTACAAGGCCGGGATATCGAGAACGTCTTCCTCGAGCTATGATGGCCAGATAGCGCGAGCCGTAGAATCCGTGGCGGTTGACAGGGTTCCGGTTGCCGAAGGTTCGAACGCCTGCAGTGTCTATCCTGCGCCGGTGGAAAGCTTGCGCAAATCGCTCTTCGATCAGCTTAGCGGCTCGTCGATGAATGTCCCCATCGCGAAAAAATGCCTGGAAGCCATCGACAGGCTTCGGGATGAACATGGCATCGCGGCCAACGACACCCGGCACCCCGATGTCACGTCTGAGCGTCCGTGGCCGCCTGAGGCAGTGTAAGCTCCCAGAGGACGCGACCGCACGGGTCACTATGCGGACCCGCTTGCAGGATGCTGATCGCCAACGATCCTCGGTATTGAACGACAATAGCGTGGCCCTCGAAGCCCTAGCTTTTTTCGTTGGCCAAGCTCAGCGCGAGAGCACGATCTCGGCGCGGCCATGGAGCGGTTCACAGCCTCAGATCCGCGACGGTTTTTGTGCCGTTTTGTGCCAGTTTTGTGCCGTGGAGTTTTTGGGACGGGTTCGGAATTGTCGGCGGAATTCGACTAACCCATTGTCACTCAATGGTTTCTCTCCGTACAATTTTGGGATGGTTCGTAGGGCATGAAAAAGCCCGCCAGAGGCGGGCTAATTCGTTGATTTCATTTTGAAATCTTGGTAGCGGGGATAGGATTTGAACCTATGACCTTCATGTTATGAGCCTGACGAGCACCGGACTGATCCACCCTGTAAATCGGCGCCGAAGCATGCCCCTCCAAGGCCAAGCGAGTGCCGATCGGCATCGAGACCTCACGCCGATCAATATGTTGAGCCCGCCGCAATCATTTGATCGCTGGTATTAAAGTTCTGAATCCTTGGCCCTGATCGATTCAATAATTTAATTGGACGACCGTTTCGGCGGCTGCGACTCTGACGCATGTCTGAACTCACGGTGCAATACCTCGTGCTCGAACGCTGCGATCCGGCCCGTAACATGGCACGGTTCTATGTGCTCACGATCGAGCCGACACTCTTTGGCGATACTGCATTGGTGCGCGAATGGGGGCGTCTCGGCCAGCGCGGCCGGCGGCGCCTCGATCTCTTTGGTGGGCGGGTGCAGGCCGTCGAGGCGCTCGAGGCGTGGCTCGTGCGTAAAGCCCGTCGCGGCTACGTCCGGCGACCTTAAACAGATTCAGTGCACCGCCCCGTGCATCACGAAATGGTCCGACTGAAAAATCACTCGAAGAATACCGCACCTTAGAGCCCCTTCCCGCGGTTCTATTCATGTCCAGGCGGCTTCCGCCAAAGACGAAGAGGCGGATCCTAGCACCGTTGGCTCCACGGGAATTGAGCTTTGGTGTGACGAGCCTCTGTGCGTTTCACAATGCAAGGTATGACGCGTCGCGGTCACTGCCCTCCCCCATAAAGTCGTGGAAACCAACGATCAACCACGCTGGCCGGAAATCCCAGCCGCACCGGGCTACGGGTGGTCTCGGAAATGAGATAACCCTGATTGATGAGGTCGTTGAGCACGGTGCGTGCCTGCCGGGTCGCGTAGCCGGTAATATCGGCCGCGTCGCCGCGGGCAAACTCGCCATCGAGGACCGCCATACGCAAGATGGGCCATGAGCCCTTTCGCAGCCGCTTTGCCGCCGTCTCTTCCTTTGCCCAGATCTCCATGCGTCGCAGCAACTCGGAAGGCTCCAGGAGGCCTTCCATGAAGTCGATTTGGTCGATGCAGGTCGAGAGGAAATAGCGGCAAAATCCCGTAAGGCCTGCCAGAGTGAGATTGCCACGGCCGTCGAGGTCGCCGCGTCGCGGCTCGTCCGCGGCCTGCAGCATGGTCTTGTAGTTTTCGACACTACGCGCAAGGCCACGCGAAACCGACCAGAGCTCTGATCCCACATCCAGTTCGCGCAGCAGCGCGTGCGAGAACAGGCGCGCAACGCGGCCGTTGCCGTCCAGGAAGGGGTGGATCCACGCCAGGCGATGGTGGGACGCGGCGACGCCGATGATTTTACGCAGCCTGGAAAGGTTGGGCGACGTATAGCCTTCGGCGAACCGCTTGATGAGCGCCGGCAGGTCGACCGGGTCAGGCGCGACATGTCGGCCAACGCGGACATGCTCGGATCTCAGCACGCCCGGAGCCATGGTGATTTTGCGGCCGGACTCTGGATTTTCGACCACCAGCATGTCTGCCGGCAGGCGTTCGCAGAAGTTGCGATGCGTCCAGGTGATGAACGCTTCGGACATGACTGGGCTGGGCCCGTCCCCGCGGTCGATCATCCGTTGCACTTCAATGTGCGCGCGCGCCTCGAGCTGGAGGTTGCGCCGCTCCGGCTCTGTTGCGAGCTCGTTGTTCATGGCGCGGTCGATATCGACCGGCAGCGTGTTGTGCCCCTCAATGAGGTTGGAGTAGTAACAGTTCATTGAGCGCACTAGGTCGCCGACGGACGCGCGCAGCACTGGATGCAAGCGGGTGGCAAGGCCGCTGGCCTTCGCCACCAGGTCCGTCGCCAGGTCCTCAAGTTCCTTGTTATCGTCGGGAAGGAGCGGCTCCATCGCTGCAATCGTGGTCATTTTTGCCGCTTCCATTGCCGGTTATTTATTCAGTAAAGATAGGGCATTAAGCCCTAATGCGTCACCCTACTTTGCCGCTTTTTTTGCCGCTTCCCAGGCATCTCCGCAAATACCTTGATCCTGTTTTGTTCTCATCTAGAATACATTCCTAGCTGAACAGCTTCTGCAGCGGGGCTCTGTCGACAGATTAACCATGCGGGTTTCGGTGGAAAACCTGTGGCCAAGTCGATGCTCGGCTAGCCGTATGTGGACATCCAGCGCCGCGACGTCGCAATCGCCCGCAGATGATGCTGAATCCGGCCGTACCAATGAGGGGAAGTTCATGAGTCTCAGAGCAACCGGCGCCGGCGCTTCGCACGAGCCCACCCTGCATTGCCCGAACTGCAACCACGAAATCAAGCTCACGGAATCGCTGGCCGCTCCCCTCCTCGAGGAAACACGACAGCGCTTTAATGAGCAACTGGCCGCCAAGGACGCAGAGGTCGCCAGGAAGACCGAGGCCCTGCGCAAGGAGCAGGACGCGGTCGCGCAGGCGCGCGAGCAGATTGAAGACCAGGTGGCGCAGCGGCTGACGGCCGAGCGCAGCCAACTGGTGGCAGCCGAGGCCAAAAAGGCCCGTGAAGCGGTTGCGGGGGATATGCAGGCCAAGGCGGCAGAGACCGCCGAACTGCGCAAGAACCTTGAAGCCAGCGATGCGAAGCTGGCTGAGGCGCAGCAGGCTCAGGCCGAGGTAATACGCAAGGAACGCGCGCTGGCTGACGAAAAGCGCGAAATGGATCTGACGATTGAAAAACGTGTTCAGGCCTCGGTTGACGACATCCGGGCGAAGGCCAAGCAAGAATCAGATGAAGCTGCGCGCCTGAAGGTCGCCGAGAAGGACCAGACCATCGAATCAATGACGCGCACGATCGAGGAATTGAGGCGCAAAGCGGAGCAAGGCTCGCAACAATCCCAAGGTGAGGTTTTCGAGGTTGAGCTTGAGGAGCTTTTGCGCGGCAAGTTTCCGATGGATGCCATTGAGCCGGTCGCCAAGGGCGAGTTGGGGGCCGATGTTATTCAGCAAGTCAACGGCTCTGTCGGGCAACCCGCCGGCATGATCCTCTGGGAATCCAAGCGGACCAAGGCCTGGAGCGATGGCTGGCTGGCCAAGCTCCGTGAGGACCAGCGGCGCTGTGGCGCCCACGTTGCCCTCATCATCTCGCACGCCCTTCCCAAGCACATCGAGCATTTTGACCTGGTCGACGGCGTTTGGGTGGCGCACCCGCGTTGCGCACTGGCCGTGGCGGTTGCGCTGCGTCAGTCCCTCATCGAGATATCGAGTTCGCGGCTGGTCCAACAGGGACAGCAAACCAAAATGGAGCAGGTCTACGAGTACCTGACAGGCACGAGATTTCGCCAGCGGGTCGATGCTGTCGTCGAGAAGTTCAACGACATGCGTGAGGATCTAGACAAGGAGCGCAAATTCATGGGTCGCCAATGGGCCAAGCGAGAAACCCAAATCGTTGCGGTCATTGAATCCACTGTTGGCATGGTGGGCGACCTGCAGGCGATCGCCGGCAAGGCGATGCCGGAAATAGCCAGCCTCGACACGCCGATGCTTGAAGGGCCAGGAGAAGTCGCGGCCTAATACAACCCGCTCAGATGGGACGAGCGTTTGTCTGCGCGGCATAGAAGCATCGAAAATCGCTTCTTTAAGTCTTCACCGCCCGCCCGAGCACAGTTTCCGGTGGCAAATTCCGCCATCCGTCGGCCATCCACCTAACGCGTGTAAATCGGCGAGCCATTACCCCCCAATCGGCGTCCACCGCCGACCCCGCCCGTGGCACTCAAAGTTATTGGCACTGCGAAGGAAATCCGCAGTTGGCTGGGGTCGTGGTTGGCGCTCCGAGAGACCATACTTCCCTCGAATGCCCTCTACTGCCTGCCGGCGCCGTTCGGGGCTTACAAGTTTCCCGAGGCAACGTCCTTGAGCACCTGTTTCTCAAGCGACAGATCCGCGACCAGGCGTTTGAGGCGGACGTTCTCCCGCTCCAGGTCCTTCATCCGCTTCGCCTGATCGAGCTCGAGGCCGCCGTACTCCTTACGCCAGCGATAGTAACTCTGCTGCGAAATGCCCGCCTCGCGACAGGCAATCGGCGTCGCCTTGCCTTGCGACATCAACACTTCGATCTGGCGCAGCAGCACCACGATCTGCTCCGCCTTGAACCTCTTCTTCGGCATCACCAAAGCTCCTTTCCAAGCTCAGTTTCTCACAAAGCTTGGTCCAAAAAAGCCCGGGCAGGTCAGTCCGCAAACTGTCTCTATTTGTGACCAAACCATAAGTCCGCGACGTCTTTTAGGTGCAAGGCGGGGTCGTGGCTTAGACCGGCAGGTTGTCGGTCATGCCGGGCGGTAGCTCGCCTTGCGTTGATCGCTCGGCAAGGAGCTGCTTCTCGGCTTCATACCAGAACGTATCCATCTTCCCGCACGGTTCGCCCGGACCTTTCCAAAGCTCATAGGCGCGTTTGCGGATCTCTTCTTCGCTTAAGTCTGACATCTCAAACTCCCCTGTTGCATGAGGCCCAAGCCGCCAATGGAACGGGAGTTCCTTGTGGCAGCATCTGTCGTCCTTCGGGCCACAACGCGAACTCGCTTAGAAATCCTTCATAAAATTGGAAACGTCGTTTCCTCCGCACGTTGGTGACAACAACAAGCTACGGAGGAACTTTCATCATGCGGCTATTAGCATTCGCAGCACTCGTGGCGATCTCCAGTGTGACGGGACCAGCCATTGCCCAACAGACGACGCCATCGCAGAGCCTCCAGAACGAGGCGGACAAGGGCATCAAGACACAAAACTCAGGCGCATCGGGATACGTCGGTGAACAGGACAAGCCCGGCTCGGCCTCTCGTATGCCAGGCGACGCCAATCGGGCGGATACATCCGGCGCGGTTTCGACAGCTCCAAGCGCCCAGAATTCAGGGGCGGGGATTAGCGGAGCGCCTGGAGGCAAGAACGGTCCCTCGCAACAGGGCACGATTGGCTCGGCGTCGCAGAACCTCTCCGTGCAGGAACAGGATCCGGCGAACGTAAAGGGACTGCCAGGAAACAAGAGCGGTCCACCCGCAAAGCGATGACTTGCAACGTGCAATGCTATACGCCCCACATCGGCAACGGTGTGGGGGCTCTTTCATCGCTCAGGAACGAAACGCAGGAGCGTGGCTTGGTCGCGACAGGAGTCGCGCCATGAGGATTTCGAGCATTGCACTTGTCTTGGCTATCCTCGCCCCCTGCCCAGCCTTTGCCCAGAGCGGAGGTGGCGGGGGGCGGTAGCGGTGGTGGCGCCGGCAGTTCCGCTGGTGGCGGCGCTGGTGGGGCGGCTTCCTCCGCGGGCGCGGGAGGCTCAGCCGCAACTTCTCCATCCGGCACCGGCGCAGGGGGCGCGGCGAACGGCGGCCACGGTCCAACGTTCAAACCTACGGAAACATCAGACCAGGATATGATGATGACTGAACAATTCGATCCGGCGCCGACAGACAAACATGCATCGGACCCAAACGGGAAATTCGCCGTGACAAGGCGAAAGATGACGAGTTGCAAAAGGGATTGAAGGACAGTTTTCCAGCTTCGGACCCAGTCAGCAGCACACAGGTATTAAAGGCAACGCCGGACGCGTGACAGGAGAAGAAGATGGGATTAGCGGCTTACGACATTGTTGGCGGAGCCGGCGAGTGGCACGTGCGGCACGATGGAAGTAAGAACACCTACGAGACGAAGGAGGCCGCGTTCGAGGCTGCCGTTGTGGCAGCGTCGCTGGCGCTGCGGCAGGGCCACGGCGTGACATTGACGGTACCTGAAAGCGAGAGCACAACCGGCGCGGCAAATGCGGGGTAGGATTGGCCGCATGGGTCGGGCAGCGGCCCTCAGCTCAAAACAGCCAGCGCTCGAGTATCTTGTTTGTCGTCGCGACCTCGATTTGAATATCGAAGCGCTGCTTAGAGAGATTATCGCGTCGTGACTTTGGTCAGCCAAACTGCATAAGGCAATTCGGTCAATACAACTCGGTAGCCTATATCAACGGCACCGAGGACCATTGCGAGAACGCGCACACGCCGGTTTCGCCACCAGAGATCACCAGCGTCTCGACTTGACGCTCGTCCAGAACGTCTCCGTTAGAGCTTCCGATAGGTCACATGGGCGGTCGCAAATGGAATCCCTGCCCGCCCGGCGCTGCCTCGCACAATGCAGGCATGGCCATCGATGGCATAGAACCAGTCGTCGAAGTTCAGCTTGGTGGACTTGCCATCAGCTTGCGGGACATCCCGTGTGTATTTCCAGTGGAAGGCGCAACCGGTCTGTTCGCCCGTTGCTTCGCCTTCCAAATGATTTTCATGCCCCATGTACTGCCCCCTGCCAACCTTACGGATGGTCCAATGCAAGGTGTCGCTGTGGCCGTCATCGAACTGGTAAGTCTCGGTAAAGAGGACCGTGTCGGTGTCTTCTTCCAATTTACCCTGAGCCGTGATGGTCGCCCTGCGCTGCAAGCCGCCGATAAGGCTCTCCATGACGGCCCAGCCCTCCAGGCTGCCAAGGAAGAAAACCTCGGGCAAGAATACCGGAACGGTCC
Source organism: Bradyrhizobium nivariense (assembly GCF_029846695.2). Classification (NCBI taxonomy): domain Bacteria; kingdom Pseudomonadati; phylum Pseudomonadota; class Alphaproteobacteria; order Hyphomicrobiales; family Nitrobacteraceae; genus Bradyrhizobium; species Bradyrhizobium nivariense. Next base: position 14,196 of record NZ_JARWCR020000073.1, read on the forward strand.
CTTTGAAATCGTCGAGTTTCACTGCTGATGATCCGTGTTGAGGCGCGAAGCCTATCGGCGCGCGGCGATGACCCCGATCATGAACGCGACCGCCAGTGACGGTAGCGGTGCCTCGCGAACCAAATCGCTTAAAATCGCTTTCCATTGACCCGGCGCAGTTCCGTCCTCAAGAGTGTGCCGGACCCCGCGCGCCGCTTCCCGTATAGTGGCGGTTGTCTCGGAGAACGCCGAGGGCGAACTTTCAGACTGATTTTCATTCATGGCGCATTCTCCTCTGGCCGAACAATGGGCGCGTCGAACAATTGTTCCTGGCTTACGTCCGACGGTTCACCCGCGGCGGTGAGGCGGGGCCCGCGAGTTTGGTCCATTCCCTGCTAAGGCGAAGCCATGCTTCCTTGTCGAGCGGGCTGATGGTTCTCTCCGCCTCGCGTTCACAATCCCTGGCTTCCTTGCGGCAATGGTCTACAAATCGCTCGTCGGTCATCACTGCTAACGCGCGGGCGAGCGCTTGGTTGTCAACGCGCAATTGCGATTGAGACAATTGGGTCTTGGTTTGCACGCTATGGAGCTTAGGAACATCTCCGTCCGACGCTTGTTGGGCCGATGATCGTCGCAGAGTGTCGCTTGTTGCAGCGAAAGGAGTACTGCGGTGGCCAGAACAGCGATCTTGAGGAAAGATCTTGAGCTTGTCGCGCTTCAGGAGATCCGCAGCTTTCCAGGTGGGGAGCATGTTGTGTCCGTCGAGATCGAATGCGGCGCAGAAGAGGACCGCGACATGGGCTGGCGACTTCATGTGATCGCCAAGGATGAAGCCGAGCTCGGCCGCATCAACTATGCCGCGAAGAGCACAACTGAGAGATTGAAACGCCGGTATTGCCTCAAGTGGTGACCAGATGATCCATCACGTTTCTCTCGGCAGCAATGACGTCAAGCGCGCAAGAACCTTTTACGATCCGCTCATGTCCCTCATTGGACTGCGGCTCCTTAAGCACTCGGAGCGTTCGCTCCACTACGGCGCCTCCGACATCATCTTCAGCATTGAAACTCCCAAAGACGGGCAGCCGGCAACCGTCGGAAATGGCGTTCACGTAGCTTTTCAGGCGCCCGATCGCGAGACGGTCAGACGCTTTCACTCGTCCGCCCTGGCGAACGGAGGCGTCGACGAAGGGGCTCCCGGTATTCGGGAGAATTACAATGCCAACTACTATGGCGCATTTGTCCGCGACCTTGATGGCAACAAGATCGAGGCGGTGACTTACACCGCACGAGAGAGCTTCTAAAGCCGGACCGACAAACGGCGCGTCGTCAGCGCCCAGCTCACTCTGACCTTCCCGGAGCAAGTGCGAACTGCGATCGATCTGCTGAACAGTTCCTCAATGCGCCCAGCCTTGCGAGTATCCTGGAAAGCCCGGCGCGCTCGTGACATCCGAGAAGCCTCCGTGTCCATCGGCGGTTTGGAGCCCGTCGATATTGCAACCTTCGGGCCGGCACCGCGTTCGTTTCTGGAACATTTTCGGAGGTTTCGTATGCCCGATACATCTCAGGTCAAAGAGCGCATGGACGTTATTTCGTCCGACCGGAAGACCGTGGGAAAGGTTGACCACCTCGATGGGCCCGACAAGATCAAACTCACCAAGCAGAGCTCACCGGACGGGGAGTACCATCATTTCATCCCGGTGTCTTGGATCGACCATGTCGATGAGCATGTGCATCTGAACAAAACGAGTGCCGACGTCACGGCGCATTGGCAGCACGGGCGCGGTTAGGCGGACCAAACCTGAGACAACGAAAAGAAAGAAGCTGCCGAGAAAAACTCGACAGCCACTTTTACTAGATCCGCTGCCGGCCCCGGAGCCTGTTCCTGCACTTGCGCCGGCGCCGCCTGTGCCGGCGCCGGCACCCGCACCAGCGCCTGCCCCGCCGCCCGCCTGCGCGTGGGCCAAACCGATCGACGCACCGGCAAGCAACGTACATATAGCCATCGAGAAAATTGCCTTTCGCATTCTTCAACTCCGTTTGATGTTGATGCTAATCAGCCGAAGTTGCATGCGGTCGTTCCTAGAACTGGCGTGCCGCGTCGATGATGCTGAACGTCACGGCGCCTACCGCAGGAGCCACCTTTTACTGAGATGCTTGCGATCGATTTACTCGGGTAGCATTTCTCGGTCGCTTACCCCATGGCAAATCCGAAATTTTGCTGTGTGGGGTGGCGTTCTGACGAGTGCGACTGAGTTGATCGTTGGTAGCAGGCCCCATTGCCTGCTATCAATACGTAGCAACGGCATTACGGCAGAGGTCGGGGATCCGCGACACGGCTCTTATGCCACCGATTAGAATGGGCCATCCATTCGGCAATCGGCTCGCCATCGCGATGCCGGCCTCCGGCCTCCGCACCGGCCCAAGCCGCGACAGCCCCGAACATCAATGCGGCAGCCGTCGAGAAGGCAATGATAATGCTCGCCGCACGAGCCCTTGAGATCGCGCTCTTGGCATTGGCCAACGTTGTATCTACCCGCCTTTCGGCGTCCGGCGCTGCCAGCCCGGTCAACACCGTGACCTGCTGAACAAGATAGGCGCGATCCTCGGGAAGGACCCCGCTGTGGCTCGAAGCGGTTGCCAGAATTCGCGCGGCTTCGGCGCGCTCACCGGTCAGATCAACGTTCGGCGGCCGCCGAGGGGCACGGAAAAGATGGTCGAGCTCGTAACTTAGGACAGATGGTTCGGTAGCCGACGGCGGCTGCGAAGTTGCGGACGGACGGTTTGCGGCACCCGCTATCAACGCGGCCAGAACGGCTCCGATCAAGACCGCCAGCGCCCAGGCAGCAACGCCGTGCAGTCCGTCGCGCGTCTCGATGTCGTCGGTCGCTGAAGTGTAGGGTGGCCGGACGCGCCCGGCAAAATAGCCGCCGCAGCCAAAACTGATAAGGGATTGGAAGATCAGGTAGACACCCGACAACAGCCATAGCGCAACGGAGGCATCCCTCCAGGTCGGCGCAGCGGAGGCGATGCCTAGGCCGAGCGCTGTTCCAAAGGAGATCAGTATCAGTGACAACGCCGTCGCGACGAAGGCTCCGACAATGACGGACGTCCATTGCAACCCCCACGGCCTGGTCAGGCCGGTGGCTGGGAGAGTCTCGGTTTCGATCCCGGAGAGCGGTTCAATGGTCATGGCGTCTTACCGAAGACCGAGCAGCGACAGGATGAACATGACGATTACGATCAGGCCCACGAGATAGATGATCCCATTCATCTGAAGTCCTCCTCTTCGGGACTTCAATGCTAGGCACGCGATCAGGTTCCTTGCTGGCCCACAATCTGCCGCCTGTAATCAAGGAAAGCCGCGTTTCCCGATAACCGAGTAAGCGCCGGAGGACTGCTGGGTTGCTTCAGCTGTCGCTCCCGTCCAGACGGGGCGCCCCGGATCAGGCTTCATCGGCCCTGGAAAGACACCACGAGCCCGTGCCGTTAATGCTACGCCGAGGCGCTTTTTCGCAGGACGATCGCTGGGAAAGGCAACAGCCAAACCTCAGTCGACTCAGCGCGGCGCGCTTGGTTCCTGGCCAAGGTGTTTCAGGCGCCCGTACCCCAGCGCCTGGCGCGAACGGCGTGATACCGCGCATTCGTTTGCGGCTTGATGAACAGAGCCGCGACGCTCGGATGCTGTCTGCGTATCTCGGTCTCGATCGAGATGACGCACTGCTCGATATCATCGGCGCGCTTGTCGTCCGCGAACTCGACGCTCAGCGCCGCGACGACCTCGGCCGGCGACAGTTGCACCGTCAGCAGCCCGTTGGCCCGGAGCACGCCGGGTGACCGTCGCGCGATGTCGAGGATGGATCGTGACAGATCGGAATGAGCGGGTTCGCCGATGAGCAGGCTCTTGCTTTCCCTGGCGAGCCCGATGGAGGTGATGCCCAACAGAATGCCGATCAGGATCGAGCCGATGCCATCCCAGACCGGCTGAGCAAACAACGCTGCCGCCGCGGTCGCGGCAACCGCAATGACGATGCCGATCAGTGCCGCGCTGTCCTCTGGCAGCACCATGAAGGCGGGCGGATCCTTGCTGCGGACGAAGGCCTCGTACCACCCGAGACGCAAGGTCTCCGACCGGAAGCGCCGCCAGGCGAAGAGCCACGAGATACCCTCGAATACAAAGGACATGCCGAGCACGATGAAGCTGACGATGGGATCTTTGATCGGCGGTGACGTGGAGGACGCCCTGAAAGAGCGAGACGCCCGCCCCGAGCGCGAAGATCAACAGAGCGACAATGAAGCTCCAGAAGTATAGCTCGCGCCCGTAGCCAAGCGGATGGGATTCATCAGGCCGACGGCTCGCGCGATGGTAACCGTAAAGCAGTAGCACCTCATTGGTGGTATCGACCACCGAGTGCACGGCTTCGCTCATCATCGCCGAGCTTCCGGTCCAGACCGCAGCTCCGATCTTGGTGACGGCAACGAGGAGGTTGCCGACGAGCGCAGCATAGACGATGGTCTTCGACGATCCTTCCGCCGTCTTGCTCACCCGACGACATCCTCAATTGACGACCGCGATCAACCCGCGGCGATCGGCAGCGACAGGCATGTCGCTCCTCATTTCGGATCCGGATCCGAGAGTTCGGCCCCTGGGTCCTCAAACCGACCGCTGCGGGCGAGCTTGACAGCACGGCCCAGCGCCTTGGCTGTATTCAACACTTCCTGCTGAAACGCGCGGTCTTCGTCCAGCTCTCGGTGAGAGGTCGCATATTGTTCCATATATCCGATATAGCCGTCCGTCTCACCGAAGCGGCCGGCGGAAATCAGGTGCATGTCCGTTAGCCAGTCGGACAGGGTTCGCCGCACACCCTCGGCGCCGACACTGTCGCCGTGAACGATCAGCCCGAAATGGCGGCCGGCGAGATGACGCGGATACGGCCAGCCCTTCAGCTCGAGCGCCTTTGCTTCGGCGGCCTTCTTGCCGTGCGTCGATGTCGGATCCGGGTTGCCGCCGTCGGCGCAGACCAGGCGATCCATCATCGCCTTGAGGCCGCCCGGCACGTGATACCAGTTCACCGGCGTCACGATCAGGATGCCGTGGGCTGCCACCCAGAGCGGATAGATCTCGTTCATCCAGTCGTGGGTCTGGCCGAGCGAATAGTTGGGATAGCAGCTGCACGGCCAGTGGCAGAGCGGCATGGCGGTAGAGACGCACGACTTGCAGGGATGAATATTCTTGCCGAATTCGGAGGTCAGGCGGGAAAGATCCAGGATGTCGACGGCGAAGCCCATCTCGACGAAGACGGGCTCGGCGAGCTTGACCATGCGCCAGGTCTTGGACATCTCGCCCGGACAGGTGTGCTCGCTGCGCGCCGAACCGTTGATGACGAGAATACGCGGCGTCGCGCCAGCGTCGTCGTGCCGGCGCTGTGCCTCGAAGATGGCGGTACGCGTCGCCAGCCAGTCGACGGCGAGATCGTAGTCCGGATCGGCGAACCCCACACCCGCCCTCCGCGTCACTGGCGATTTGCGCGAATGGCTGTAGGCATCCCAGGCGGCCCCGACGATCGAATCGAGTTCCCGCATAAGCGGAGCGAAGGCAGGATCGACGAACTGGCTCCTGTAACGGTTCTCGAATTCCTCACGCGACAGTTTGACGGGCGGCATTCCCTTTCGAACGTCCGGTTCCGTCATGCTGGCTCCTCGATGGATTGGTCCAAGCCGACCAACCCGAGGCTCGCTAGGCAGTGTGGGGAGGCAGTCTCGCTGTCGACTGTTCCCTCAGGCGCTGGCTATGAAGAATGATAGAGCGGCATATTTGCAGGTTCCTGAACTCCTTATCGCTTGTGCCCAGTCAGCAGCACCCTTTCACCGCATGCGGGTGCGCCCCTTCATCGAGCTGTCTGACGTGATAGCCGGCCGGCAGGAGCTGGCCGCCTTCCTCGTCCGCGACTGGAACATCTGTGACAAGCCCCTCGATCAAGGCGGCCTCCCAGACCTCCTTCTCCGTCGCGAACGGGTTGCCGATTTGTCTTTCGCCTTCAAAGAGCGCGTACATGTTGCCTCCGGCGGCTAGATGCTGATCAGCGCGATACCGAGATCCCGGCCGCTTCTTTCGGTGCAGATGAACCACGGTCTCCGTGATCGTCATCGATCGTTGGCTGCGCTGATCCCGACAGAAGGTGGCCTCCGCGCAGCGTGCCATGCTGCAGGCCGAGCACGGCGTGAAGATGCAGGCTGGCCTTGCCGTCATCACCTTGCGCAACGTCGCCGAGCAGGCTCAACACCTCGCATTGATGGTTGATTTCGATCGGCTTGTGCGTCTTGGCCGCGAAATCGAACCAGCCGACCTTGAAAAGGCGCCGATCGCCGAGACCGAGGCGCCGGTAATATTCTAGCGATCGGCGAACTCGGTGATGGATTTGAAGGCCTCCTCGCCCTGATCCAGAATCAAGACAAAGACCTGCTCGACGCCGTCGTTGATCGTCTTCAATTTCATCCAAAAATCTCGCTGTTGTGATATCCGCTGTGCAATCCTCGGTCCGGTTAAGTGGCCGAGATCGGGATCTCTCACGCTTCGACGACGCGGCGCTCGCAATGTAGGACGACGACCGGCGCTGCGCGGCTATTCTTGCGGCGGTTGTCCATTGGAGGCGGATACACCCCCGTCCACCGCTACGTTGGCGCCAGTCATGAAGCTCGCATCGTCGCTTGCCAGGAAAGCGATCACGGCGGCGACTTCCTCGGGTTCGCAGACGCGGCCCAACGGGATTCGCTCGGCGAACTTTGCGAGCAGCTTCTTGTCGTCCATCATGTCTTCCGTCATGCCCGTACGTGTCAAGCTGGGACAGACCGCGTTCACGCGGATGCCCTTCTTTCCGAGGTCCAGGGCGAGGGCACGCGTCAGATTGACCACGGCGCCCTTCGCCGCGTTGTAGGGGCTCATGCCCCAATCGCCGCTGGTCCCGGAGACCGACGCCGTGTTCACGATCGAACCCTTGGTCTTTTCGAGGTGGGGGAGTGCCGCGCGGCAGCCATAGAACACGCCGTCGATGCCGGTCGACATTACCTTCCGCCATTTCTCGTCAGTGATTGAAGCCGGGTCTCCGCCTTCATGGACGCCGGCGTTGTTCACGATGACGTCAACCGTCCGAAGCGGCCGACGACAGCCGCAACCATTCCATCGACGGCACTCGACTCCGACACGTCGGCAGTTTCAATCATTACCTGGTTGGCAGGCAGGCTCTTGGCCACCTTTTCCAGTAAGGCTTCTTCGCGATCGACCAGCGCCACTTTCGCGCCCTCCGCAACGAACCGGCGTGCTGTCGCCTCTCCGATGCCGGAAGCCGCCCCTGTCACGATGACGACCTTGCCGTGGAACCTGTCGACCATGCGAAACTCTCCTGCTGCTTTCAATCCTCATAACCGTCGTCGCGGCGGTCGGGTCCTAATCGCCGACCGATCTGGCCTTTTCAGGAACGATGTTCGAGAAGATCGATTGTTGGACAAAACCCCAAAACGAAGGATTGGACCCATGGATCTGACCGGCAAAAAGATCGCCATTCTCGCCACAAACGGCTTCGAGCAGGCCGAGCTGGAAGTGCCGCAGGAGCGCTTGAAGAAGGCTGGCGCAACGGTCGATGTCGTTTCGCTCGCCGCAGGCGAGATCAAGGGCTGGGACAAGAAGGATTGGGGACGACCGGTGAAGGTCGACAAGACGCTCGACGAGGCATCGGCCGCCGACTACGACGCGATCGTATTGCCGGGCGGGCAGATCAATCCGGATCTTCTGCGGGTTGAGCCCAAGGCGCTGAAGTTCATCAAGGATATTTTCGATGCCAAGAAGATCGTCGCGGCCGTGTGCCACGCCCCTTGGCTTCTCATCGAGACCGGGATCGCGAAAGGTCGCAAGATGACCTCCTTCAAGTCGATCAAGACGGATGTAGCGAACGCAGGAGCGAAGTGGGAGGACGCTGAGGTCGTCGTCGATCAGGGCGTCATCACTTCCCGCAACCCGGGCGATCTCGAGGCCTTCTGCGCCAAGATCGTGGAAGAGGTCAAGGAAGGTCGACACACCCAGCGCAGCGCGGCCTGACGACGATGGAGAGTGTCAAGATATCGGGCAAGGCGGGTCCTGAAACCCGCGTCGTCATCCTCGACTCCGGCGAGGAAGCGTTCACGACGCTCACCAAGTTCGCGAACGACGCCGCAATCACGGCGGCGTCGCTCACAGCCATCGGCGCCTTCGAAAGGGCAACCGTTGGCTGGTTCAATCTCGAGAAGAAGACCTACAAGAAAATCGAGGTCGCGGAGCAGTGTGAGGTGTTGAGTGCGATTGGCGATATTGCGGTTGGCGACGACGGAAAGGCGAGCCTCCACGTGCATGTGGTCCTGGGTCTGGCCGACGGTACAACCCGGGGCGGGCATCTTCTCGAAGGAAAGGTTAGACCGACGCTCGAGGTTGTCATCGCGGACACGGCAGCTCACCTCAGACGGAAGAAGGAGCCAGATCTGGGCATAGCGCTGATCGATATCGCAAAGGGAAAGACGTGACGGGTCGGTATGGTCGACGTCGCCTAGACAGACTGCGTCGCACTAAGTTTCGTTCTTCCGATATCTCTCGCGCGTGACGTCTTCGGCTACGCGATCCAACGCCCGGTTTCGATAGCGATAGCTAAGGACGCCGTAGATCAGCACCGTGAGTAGTACAAGCGCTCCAAGGAAAAAGACGGCTTCGAGACCCATCTTGCTCTCCTTTCGATGACTTACGCCGCGCGTCGTTTTCTGGTCTTGGCAGCCTTCTTGGCGGACCTCGAACGCTCCGATGCCGGCCGCTTGGCCGAGGCCGCACCGCCCAATCGGCCACCTTTTCGAGATGGCGAATGATCTTCCTCAGTGCCGCGGCCCGATCCGCTCTTCTTCCCGCCGTGGGTCTCCTTGTTCACGGTCGCCCACGCGCGTCGTTCGGCTTCTTTCTCCGGGACGCCACGGTGTTCATAGCCTTCTTCGATATGCTCGGCCTGTCGCTTCTGCTTGTCCGTGTAACTTGACTTATCGCCACGAGGCATGTCGTTGCTCCCGTCGGTTGGAAATATTCGTTTTAAGACTGGGAAGAGCCGCCAGTTCCAATCTTAGGACGTCTCACAACGCGGAAGCGATGCGAGGCCTAAGCATGCAAACCGATGAAGCGGCCCCCGCTGCTCGCTCGCGGATCAGGAGGCGGAGCATCGATTCACTGGGTATGTTTGCGGTGGCACTCAAGGGCAAAATTGGGCCAAGGACGACCGCCTCGAGGAAGCCGGCTGACCTTTTGGAGGGGTAAATGCGACCGGGAACGTTTTGACGGCCAGCGCCTTTAGCGCTGTCTCCTCCTCGGCGAGCCGTCTCTCGATAAATTGGCGTTCGATGTCCGACAGCCTCGTCCCCAGCAGGCGTCGATAGCGGTGGATGTTGTTGCGGTGCGCACGAATGCGGGCAAAGTCTTCGTCGAGCATCGTCGTCACTCCTGACGGTCGTCACGGTCCTTCGGTGCTTAGAAAACTGGGAAAGAGAATTTCCCGACGCAAAAATATTCGGGGCGATACCTGAGTCAAGATTCCGGCGGCGGTCGAATGCCCAAATTCTTGGCCTGCGTTTGCGATGCCGCAATGGCCGACAGCTCTGCACCGCGACCGAGGGCGCACGAATTTTTTTCGATCCGCCCCTTGAAACGACTTCTCGTTTTTCTATTTGATTTTTCGCCGCGAGAGCGGTGTGCCGGGCGCCTTCACGGGTCCGGCGCGGGCGCCGGGCCGGGCACCAGTCTGACTCCAGCCTTGCGCTCCTTGTATCCATCTTGCTCTTTGGAGGACTTGGTTATGAGGACCACCTTTGACTTTGCGCCTCTGTGGCGCTCCACCATCGGCTTCGACCACCTGGCCGACCTCGTCGACAGCACGCTCCGTCAGGCGAGCGAAGACCACTATCCCCCGTACAACATCGAACGCACCAGCGAGGATCACTACCGGATCTCGGTCGCCGTCGCCGGCTTCGGAGCCGACGACATCGCCGTGACGGCTGAGCAGAATGCGCTCACGATCGAGGGCAGGAAGCCCGAGGAAGCGGCTGGCGAATACCTGTACCGGGGCATCGCCGCGCGTCCTTTCCGGCGCGTGTTCAACCTCGCCGACTACGTTCAGGTGAAGGAGGCCTCCTTCCGCGACGGACTGCTGATCATCGATCTCGTCCGCGAGGTGCCGGAAGCCATGAAGCCGCGCCGGATCCAGATCGGAAGCGGCTCCTCTCCCGCCTCGCAGATCGAGCAGAAGAAGGCGGCCTGACGCCTGATCGAGGTTCGACAGCGGAACGCAGCGCGCGCAAGCGTGGCCGCGCTCCCTGGCCCATGCAACGAAGGAGAAAAACCATGGCAGTTCGTGATCTCATTCCCTGGTCCAGAAACCAGGAGCTCGCGCCGGCGCGGCAGCCATGATCCGTTCATGACGCTGCATCGCGAAATGAACCGGCTGTTCGACGACGTCTTCCGCGGCTTCGGCGGCACAAGCCTGTCGCCGCTCATGGAAGGGCAATTTGGCTGGCCCAAGATCGAGCTCAGCGAGACCGACAAGGCGCTGACGATCTCGGCCGAGCTTCCCGGCATGGCGGAGAACGACGTCCAGATCGAAATCGCCAACGGGGTGCTGACCATCAGCGGCGAGAAGAAGAACGAGCGCAAGGACCAAGGCAAATACTTCACCGAACGCTACTACGGCTCGTTCCAGCGGCAGATCGCGCTCGAGAACGTCGAGTAGGACACGGCCGAGGCGTCGTTCAAGAACGGCGTCCTGACGATCTCGCTTCCGAAATCGGAAAACCCGCGCGCGGGCGTCAAGCGCATCGCGATCAACTCGCAGTAAAGACCATCACGGGCGGCGGTCGTCGCCGCCCGAAACCGGTCCCGACGAAAGGAGCGTAAAGAGAGGCAATCGATGACCAACGCCAACACGAACACCGGCAATCTCAATCCATTCTTCCATCCGGCAGCGCACTATGCTTCTCCGGAGGACGTCCTGAACGACGACGAACTCTCCGTACCGGAGAAGCGGATCATCCTGTCGTCATGGGCGTCCGACATGTTCGCGGTCGAATCCTGTCCCGCGCTACGGGAAATTCCCGGCATGGGCCACACGATCCGGCTCGCGGACATCCTCGCCGCGCTGAGGCGGCTCGACGGCGACGACGATCCGCCGCCCCCCGGGGGCGTGCCGATGCGGCTGCGGCGGCCCTGGGCCGCCGCCTTGCGGAGGTCAGCATGATGCTCACGCAGGCTGTCGTGACGATGGTCTGTTGCGGCCTGCTTGGCGACGTGGCCCGTCCGTTCATTGCTTTCATGAGCGAATGGGGACCGGCCCGTGCAGCGAACGTAGGCGACAATCTGACGCTAATCTCGCGCCCGGCGCAGGACGACCGATTCGGATGCTGCAGCGAGCCGGCGTTCCGACGGCGGCCGCGGAGCTTCTGCTTTCGCCGATGGGAGCGAAGGTCGAAGACCTCTGCGAGGAGCGCGAGGCGCTCCGCAAATCCGGCGCCTCACTTACCGGTCGGTCTTAGCGATCGAGAAAGCGGAGGAACGAGCACCTGCTGATCGCAGTTGTCATGCATCAACGTTTCAAGGAGGAGGATGCGATGGAAACGGAAAGGCGTGAAACAGGAACGCTGATCGGTAGCGACAAGGTCGAAGGCACTGCCGTCTATGGCACCGACGCCCAGAAGATCGGCTCGATCGAGCGCGTGATGATCGACAAGGTCAGCGGCCAAGTATCGTACGCGGTTCTCGGCTTCGGCGGCTTCCTGGGCATCGGAGACGATCACTACCCGCTGCCATGGCAGTCCTTGAAGTACGACACGGGCCTTGGCGGGTACCGAACCAATCTCACCGCAGACAGGCTCCAGGGTGCGCCGAAGTATGGCAACGACAACGCCTGGGATTGGGATGACCCCGGACGAGCGAGAGCAGTCAATGATTACTATTCCGGGTTCTAACGCTTGCCGGCAAGCCCGCCGGTGAGAGCGGGCTTGCCGGCCGCGATCAGGCGTCAGCCGTCGGCAGAAACCCTCTGTCCTGAATTTGAGGTGTCGGCGGTGCGAATACTCCTCGTCGAGGACGACCCTCTCATCCGCGAGTTCATGGTGGAGGCTCTGCTAGAGGAAGGATACCACGTCGTCCATGCAGCCAATGGCGAGGACGCGCTGGCGTGGTGCGGGCGGCGGGTCGTCGACCTTCTCATCACGGACGTCAAACTGCCCGGAAGCGTCGACGGATGGCAGATCGCCGAACGCTGCCGCGAGCATGATCCCGGACTCCCGGTGATCTATGCGACCGGTTTCTCGCCCGTCGCGCCCCGTCCTGTTCCCGGAAGTCTGATATTGCAGAAGCCCTATCGTCCAGAGGACATCGTCAGGGCCGTCAGGCGGGTAGCTCCGGATCAGGCGTAGGCACCGCCAACGCCGCAGTGGGAATTCCGCGAACGGCGGGTTTCGGCGCCCCCAAGCCGATCCGGAAATTCGGCGACGCGCCGGGCGACGGCTCGCGTTGCGAAGCCCGACTAACCCGGGAGGGAATGCTCGAGGAAGAAGCGCAGCATCTCCCTCGTCGCGTCCGGCCCGCGCGGATCGGTGTAAGAGCCGGCGGGACTGCCGCCAGACCAGGCGTGGCCGGCACCGTGAACATTCCAGTGCTCGGAGACGGCGCGACCGTCGGCGTCGGCAAGGTTCGTGCGGGTATAGGCGTGCCCATTGGGCACTCGTCCGTCGATCATCTTCGCTTTCAAACCTGCCGCCTTGGCGGACTGCTCGACAATCCGGTCTCCATTGCTTGGATGCACCGTGCTGTCGCGGTCGCCATGGAAAACGATGGTCGGCACTGGCGGTCCACCATCGGCAATTTTAGACCCGCCGCCCTGCCGCATGGCGACGAACGCGGAGGGAAGATCGCTTGCCGCCCCGCAGGCGAGGCCGGAATGGATCCCGACGGCCGCGTACAGATCGGCGTGGGTCGCTGCCATGATGGCGGCGGCCGCCCCGCCGGCCGACAGACCTGCGACGTAGACCCGCTTCGGATCGATCGGATAATCCCGCATGACCTGGCGAGTGATGCCTGCGATCAGCGAAGGCTCCCCGCAGTCCCGCTGCTGGTCGCCCGTGCGAAACCAATTCCAGCATTTCGCCTGGTTGGCTCCGCTGGGCTGCTCCGGATAGACCACGAAGCAATTTCGCTCTTCCGCCAGGAAATTCATCCGGGTACCGGCTGCGAAGTCGTCCGGCGACTGGGTGCAGCCGTGAAGCATGACGACCAAAGGAAGCGGCCTTTCTTGGGAGCGGCTTGGGACGAACACCTTGTAATTCCGGCTTCCATCCGCGCTGCGGAAGGTGCCTGCGATGAATCTCGTCCCTTCGGGCGCGATATCCGTCGTGGCGGGGGGAGCGCGGGTCATCGGACCACGCAGGTTGAGTCCGGGGAAGTCTTTCAAGCGATCGAACCGGGCGATGCTTTTGCGTTGCAAAGGAGCGGGAGAAACCCGGGCGGTTGGTTGGCTTTCCTTCTCCTCGACGACGTTGGCCTTCACGTCGATGGTTGGCGGCTCGAACCGAGCTGGCGAGACTCGAGCGTGGGGCGGTTCTGGCGACTCGCCGCGGAGCATGCGCTGCAGGAGCGTGGTGGCCTCAACCAGTTGGCCCGCACGCGTGAGGCGCGTGGCCTCGGAAATCATGTTCTGATTCAGCATCGCATTCACCTTGTTCTGTCGGAGAGAGCGGCCTTGACCGCGGGGGTGGCGTGAAGGGCACCGAGCACCGAGACCGAAGCAATGGTGGCGCGGGCCAGCTCGGGGGTGACATCCTGGGCGATGGTCGCGAGACCCAGCACGTTGATGTGCAACATCTCGCCGGCGCGCCGCGCCGCTTCGAGGTCCTCGCGGCTGTAGGTCCGCAAACCCAGGTCCAAGCTCTTTCGGACCGTCGACTGCTTCACGACGTCCGCGTGGCGTTCGAGCTGGTTGCGGATGGCCGTCCGGATGAAATCCGTGCGGTTCGAATAGAACCCTTCCTCCACCATCAGATCGACCTGACCCAGATCGACATAGCCAAGGTTGATCGTGATCTTCTCGGTATCGGGGATCCGGGGTCGCAGCTCGCGCACATTGTCGGCCATGAAAGCATCCATTTCAACCATCCAATGGGATGGTGCATGGATGTCATATGGATGTCCGGGAACCATTTTCAAGGGGCATCGAAAAATCGGTTAGCTGGGCGCCGGTAGTTCGTCGGCCGGCCTCGTTTCGCGCCGACATTCAGCGTTTGGCGCTGGGAATGCCGCAGCCGAGTGCCCCGCTGCGGCAGCGATCAATCCGCGGTACGCGCTTTCATACTCTCGCGCCATTCGGTCCGCGGAGAAGCGTTCCTCGAAGCGGGCGCGTACTTTTCGTCTGTCGAGCCGGCCCAGATCGCCCATGGCTCTGGCAGCCTGCTCCTCGTTCTCGACGATGAAGCCGGTCACGCCGTCCTCGACGACCTCGGGCACGGAGCCGGAGCGATAGGCGATCACTGGCGTCCCACAGGCCATCGCCTCGATCATGACGAGGCCGAAAGGCTCCGGCCAATCGATCGGAAACAGCAGGGCCGCGGCCTCCGTGAGGAACGGCTGCTTCTTCACCTCGTCCACCTCGCCGACGAGCTGGACCGCCCGACCGTCGATGTGGGGCTCAAGTTGCTTCTTGAAGTAGACTGTCTCGCCGCGCGGAATCTTGGCGGCAATGCGCAAGGGCATTCCGGCGGCGCGCGCGATGCGGATGGCGTCCTGGGGGCCCTTTTCCGCGGTCAGGCGGCCGAGGAACGCCAGATAGGATCCTTGATCGAAAGACGGGCGAAAGTTGTTCGATGGCAGTCCGTGCTGGATCGTGGCGATCCAATTCGCCTCCGGCAACGGCAGACGCTGATGGTCCGATATCGACACGAAGCCCGCGCCGGGAAACTGCCGCAGCACCTCGGAAAGGCCCGGCAGGTCAAGCCGGCCATGCATGGTGGTCACGAAGGGCACGCCGAGCCGACTGAGCAGCGGAAGGGGTAGCCAGTCGATGTGCGCGTGGATCACGTCGAAGTCTTTCGCACGCTTTGCGATCGCCTCCAGCAGCACGGCGCAGGCTGCATTTGGATCGGCTCCCTTCCGTCCGAGACGCAGCGCGCGCGGCCACACGGGATGAACCTCGCCTTTCGTCCGGGAGTCGCCGCTCGCGAACAGCGTGACGTCGTGGCCTAGCTCGACCAGTTCATCCACCAGCCACGCCACCACCCGCTCCGTGCCGCCGTAGAGCTTGGGAGGGACGCTTTCGGCCAGGGGAGCAAGTTGAGCGATGCGCATCGATGCCGATCCTCTAAACCGAAAACATCGAGCGGAAGAACAGGACGACGGCCGCGGATGCGAGTTCTGAGAGGGCCAGCAACGTCCAATTCGGCCTGGCGCTGTCGATCGCAACTCGGCTGACGAGCCCCTCCATCAGCCTCAACATTCGTGTTCGGGAAGGCGATCAAGGTAAGCCAGGCCGAATCCCGTGAGTTCTTCGGCATCGCTCACACGCGCTTCCCATCTCCCTTGCAGATGACGCTCCAGCAGGCAGCGGCGGGTATCGGAAGCATCGACATCGCGATGCTTCGCCAGGTAGAGAGACCAGACCGTATGTACCGCCGTGCGCAGCGGGACGTCATCGACCATGTTCGGCTCCGACGAGAGCAGACCTCGCCGGATGCCAACTCGTCTCCGAAGATGAAGTTTCTACTTTTTCCCGAAAAATCGTGTCCCGTCGAGTCGAGTCAATCGACGGGCGCTAGATGTTCGCGCAGCCTGTAAGCTCGGACTCGAGAGCGTGGTATCGAAGGTCCGTGACTGCGCCTACGTGAGCGGCAGCGGCAACAATTGGATGAAGAAGACCTGCGCGGAGCGGTAGACCCTGACCATCGGCGGCTTCGCGCTCGACGAGGGTAAACGAGACGGTATCTACCTCGGCCGACGCAAGGACGGCGAGCTGATCTACGCCGGCAAGGTCGACCATGGCTTCGACAAGGCCTCCGCCGCCGACCTGCAGAAGCGGCTGAAGCCGCTGATCCGGGAGACGCAGCCCTACGCGAAGCGCGTCGGCCACAAGGGCATCTGGGTCGAGCCGAAGTTGTTAGCGGAGATCGAGTACCGGGCCATATCTGCGGAAGGCAAGGTCCGGCACCCCCTTCTTCAACGGCTTGCGGGAGGATTCGTGATCGGTAGGCGCCTCGCCGCTCGACCTGGATCACCACTGCATTGTCCCCGCCCGCAAATGCCTCGACTCGCAACGGCGACCCTGAACCTAAACGCCACATCGCGTTCAACGTGGCCGCAATCTTCATTTGCTCGCAAGCGCCCTTACCCGGACGGCAGCCCATGAGGCCGCCGGACTTGGATTGACCGGCTCGGTACGGCTAGGCGGGTACCGCCCGCCCTCCAAAACTTCTTGACGACCCAGAGGAACGATAGCTCGGCTGCCAGGTTTTCCCAAAGCCCCTGCCCCAAGGGGCAACCCCGAACTGGCCCCAGCTCACCGCCCCCCAAGCCCCCGAGCTGGGGCTTTCGGTCGTCTGCGAGCCCGCCAGGGGGCTGGTGAGTTAAGGCCCCTCAGTTCTTAGTCCGTCGGCTCTGCTCCGAGAGACTTTTCAGCCCCGAGAAGCTTCAGCGCGGTATCGATCTTGGCGAGAAGCGCCTGGATTTCGGCACGCTCGTTTGGGCCGGGTCCGGCTTCAAGCCGCGCCAGCAGTCGCTCTTTCTGTCCTAGCAATCTGGTAAGAGCGGACATCCGATCACCGCAACGTCTATCTGTATGAAAGGGCCGCTCGGGAGCGGCCCTTTCTTTGGTCACCAACGGCCGGTGCCGAAGCTGAAGCCGATGCTCGGGCCACCGCCGTAGTAGCCGTAGCCGCGATCGTAGTATCCTGGTCCGCCGTAGTAGCCGTAGCTCCGGTGCACGACGTAGCCGTCATCGTCGCCGTAATAGCGTTGGACATAGCGGGGACCGCCGGTCCGGAAGCAGCGGCCGTACTCGTTGCAAACGAGCCGGACCTGATCGATGCCCGACAACTCGGGTGAACCGAGCGCGGTCGGATTGAGCGGAGCGGCAGGGGCAGCCGACGCCAACAAGGCCGTCGCGAAAGCTCCAAGTGCAATTGTCTTCACGAGCGTTCTCCTTCCTTGGCGAGATCAGTCGATCTCTTCGATGACCCGACGTTCCTGCGGTTCCACGATGTAGGTGCGGCTATCCCGGTGAATGTATCGGTACTCCCGCAGACTCGGCGCCTCGCGATAGACCTCGTCCGGGAAAGCATCGATCTCCACGCCGTCCGGCACTCGCTCGCCTCGGCGGATCTCGGTTCGCACCGTACTGCCGGTCGTTTGCCGTTCGCGCTCGACGGGACGCGCCTTGGCGTGCTTGCGGATCACCTCGCGGTCGCGATCGCTGAAGGTGACGTTGCGCTGCTCGGAGCGCGCCGGCGCTGCCGCCGTCGAGCGGCCCGAGTACGGCATCACGGCGACGATCTTGTAGCTGGAGGGCTCCACGACGACGATCTCGTCTTTCACCAGAACGAAGTCGTAGCCTCGGTACTGGGGCACGATCTCGACCACCTCCGCCGGCAGCGGCTGCACGCGGACGTCGCGCGGCACGACCGTGCCGACCGACAGCGAGAAGTTCACGTTGTTGAGGGGCTGCACGTTCAGGCGCGAAATCGACGTGCTGATCCGCGTCCGCTGCTGATCGTTGATGTTCACCGACGCTTTCATGTTGGTGTTCGACGAGCGATCGGCCGTGTTCTGCTGGTTGTTCGGCTGCTGGGCCGTGTTGGTCGAGTTGCTGCCGGTCGGAGACTGCGCCTGATTGCTGGTCGAGGCCGGCGGATTCGCGCTCTGGGTCTGGCCGGTCGAGGGCGAATTGGTCTGCGCCTGGTTCGAGGGCGTAGTGGTCTGGTTGGAAGGCTGGCTGGTCTGAGCCTGATTGGTCGAGTTGCCGGAGGGCGGCGCCTGCGTGGTGTTGGACCCGGTTCCGGAATTGGACGACTGGTTCGCAGCGTTCTGACCGGTCGAGGAAGGCTGCTGCGTCTGGGCCGAGTTCGTCGAAGGATTGCTGGTCTGCCCGGACGAGTTGGACGACGGTGCAGTGGACGAGGAGGACGGCGTCGTCGTTGAAGTGGAATCCTGCGGTCGTTGCGCGGTCGGCGAATTCGAGCTCGAAGTGTTGGGAGACGACTGCGCAAATGCCGAAGTCACAATCGCGACTGCAGCGGTCGTAGCCAAAAATAAACGCTTGTTCATTTGAGACCTCCTGTTCATTTGAAACCTCCTGAATGCGGTCGCCCCTTAACACGCGATGGCGGGCCGAGTTCCAGATCGGGAAAACTCGGCAATCAAAATTGCATTTGTTCCAGCGAGAGGAAGATTGCTGCGACACCACGGCAGCGCGCTACGGCCGCTTTCGGGAACAAGTGGAACTTGCAACTGGACCCGTCGTTGGCAGTGACTACTTTGAAGCCACTGGAGGAGACAGAAATGAAGAAGCTGATCGTCTGCGGCGCGCTCGCCGCGTTCGCTCTGGGTACCCAGGCGGCCAGTGCCGCCGAGTTCTACATCATCCGCGATGCCACCACGAAGAAGTGCACCGTGGTCGACACCAAGCCGACGACGACCACCACGACAGTCGTGGGCGACGGTGTCTACAAGACCAAGACGGAAGCGGAGTCCGCAGTCAAGACCACCAAGGTCTGCACCGAGCAGTAAGAACTTCGGAAGGATCGGCATCTGCCCAGGCAAATACAGTTGCCAGTATTCCTGTTGTAGGTCGTCGCCGCGGCGATCGTCATCGGCGGCGCCGGCTGTTGGTAAATTCACATGCATTGAGTAAATGGAAGTTCGCTTCGAAAAGTGGCCCGTCCAATCTCCTCGGATGGGCCACTTCTCCGTCAAGCGATGCTGTCCAAAGGACGCGCGTCCCTGCTCCCAAGGCATTCGAGTATTTTCGGAGACGCCGTACAAGGCGACCGCCGCGTTGACGCCTCCGGCGATCGGAAAAGCAAAGTGATGGCCGACATATTGCGCGTTGCAAGTCGCACCGCTTCAGATGCTGCTTTCACCCGTCTGGCTGCGACCTCCCATGTCGCTCCTCAAGTCATGGAAGGCAACGATCCGCATCCGCGTCGTCGTGGGTTGCAGGAACGGATAGCTGCCGAGACATTTGTTGTGCGGGAGGCCTGTAGGCGGAGGATCAAATGGACAGCGAAGACGCCATGGCGAAAGTGAAAGAAGTGTCGGAAGGCGTGCGGGAGACTGCCCCCACTGTGCGGCAGAGTCTCGAAGAGGGTCAGGCCCCTAGCCAAGCGCTCGGCTTTCTCCGCGACGTGGTTCGTGAGGCTCCGCTTCCCTCATTGCTCGTCGCTTTCATGCTTGGCTGCCTTGTCGCCCGCCGCTAGCCGGAAATGTCACGGTCGATCGCAAAGTCATCGAGCAGGGGCGACGATCCTCCCGAAAGAAGCGAGCCGATGAGCTCCGCGGCGAGGAGGCTGAAGGTGATCCCGTTACCGCCATAGCCAAAGGCCGCAAAGATATTCTTGGAGCCGGGCACTGCGCCGATGAGCGGCAGCCCGTCGCGGGTGGTGTCGAAGGCTCCTGACCACGCGAATGCAACGTGGCTGGAGGTGCGCGGCCAGAGAGCTCTCAGGCGTTGCTCGAGCACCCTCACCTTTGTCGGGGTCGCCGCGTCACGAGCGTCAGGCTGAATGAGCCCATGATCATCCTCACCGCCGAAGATGATGCGTCCATCGGATGTCGTACGGGCATAATGGTAGTTCTGAGTCGCTTCCCAGATGAGCGCCTGCCCCGGCCATAGATTAGCCGCCTGCGGCGCAGTTGCGATCGCCCAACTGGAGGCCGGTTGTTGAGCCGTGGGCCGCACGATGTCCGGCATGACATAGCCTGTCGCAAGCACCACACGGCGCGCTTCGATCGAAAACCCGTCTTCAAGGCCGACGGTCACGGTCGAGGCGGCGCCGTCATAAGCAACCGCGTTGGCCTTCAGAAGGCGGGCGCCGCGCTTGAGTGACAGATCGAGCAGGCCGCGCGTGAGCAGAACGGGATCCGCGTCGGCTGCGTCCCTCGAGAGGATGGCGCCCGCGCGGGCGATCGCGAAGCGTTGGAGAAGTTCGGCATGTCCCAGTAAGAGGGACGGCAGCTCAGCGCGGCTTCTGAGGCTATATTCGTCCTGGATGAGTTTCGGACTGTCATCGGCGGCAAGATAGAGCGAGAGACGCGGCCGCATGTGACACGCGATTCCATACTGTGCAATCAACGCCCGTAATCCCCGAGCGGCCTGATGACTGGCCCGATAGCAGCGGACTGCCTTCTCCAAACCGTAAAGCTGTGTGAGTTGGAAAAGCGGACGGTCGATTTCCCAAAGTAGCATTGCGGTGCTGGCGACCGTGCTGCCGAGGCTTGGAACCTCGCGATCGATGATGATGACCTGCCGACCCTGCCGGGTCAGACGCTCAGCCACCAGGGCACCCGTGATACCGGCGCCTACGACCAGGACCTCGCAGCGAAAGCTGTCGGTGATCGGCTCTATGGACGGCAGCGGCAGAACCGCCCATGGTGTTCGGGCGCTGCGCAGGTCGTCCTGTTCGATATCTTCGTCTTTGAAGATGGAACAGCTCCCAAAAACAGGTGAAGTGATTTCGTCACGCAACCTTATCTTTGAACGGGTCGCAAGGCCGAAACGGCCGGCGCATTGATCGGCTGGCCATTGGGCGCGAAGATCGAGCCGTGGCATGGACAGTCCCAGCAGGTCTCGAAGCTGTTCCAGTGCAGATGGCAGCCGATATGGGTGCAGCTTGCCGAATGCAAATGCAGCTCGCCTGCTTTGTCCCTGTAGGCAGCGATCTTCTCGAGACCGCGACGCAGGATGGCGCCCTCGCCCGGCTTAAGCTCCTCGAGCGAGGCGATTTCACCCGGCGTCACATACTCGGCGAGGTTTTGCAAAATCGTCATGTTCTCGCGCAGGAAATTCCTCGCCGCTGCGAGAGGTTTGCGATCCGGCGCATAAACAGACTTCCAGGCGTGATCTTCGCCGAGAATGAGAGACGAGTTCAGCATTGCTCCCATCACACCATGGGTCAGACCCTGACCGGAGTCGCCCATCGCGAGGTATATGCGCTCGCTGCCGGGCTCGCGGCCAATGAAGCCGGCATAATCGATGGTGTCGAGTACCTGTCCCGACCAGCGGTGCGTGACGCCGCCAACAGCCGGAATCAATTCACGCGCCCAGCTCTCCAGCCGGGCAAAGCGCTGGTCGGCGTCATTCGCCTCGCCGCTTTTGTGGTCTTCGCCGCCGACAAGAACGAAATCATGATCGTCTGGACCCGTTTGCAGCCGCACATAGTGGTAGGGATCCTCGGTGTCCCAGTAGAGTGCGTCGGGAAGTTCGCCACGCGCGATCGCAAAAGCGAGCACATAAGTGCGGTAGGGAGCGACCTTGGCATGCAGCTGGAAGCGGTCGGCAATCGAGGCGTTGGTCGCGATCACGGCGTGAGCCGCCGTGATCTGCCCCTGTGCTGTTCGCAGCGTGACGGCGCCGTCCCGTTCCGCAACTTCTTCGACAGGACTATTGGCAAAGAAGCGGACGCCGTTCGCCTCACAAGCCGCGGCAACTCCAGCAAGGTACTTCAGCGGATGGAAAGTCGCCTGCCGGGGATAACGAAGCACGTGGCGGCTTTCACATCCCTTGAGCGGAATGCCGACCAGTCGATGGACCGGCGCGCCGACTTCCTGCACCGCTTCCAATTCCTGGTCGATGATGTCGGCCGGCATGCCGTTGCCCTGAAAGAGGTACCCATCCAGCCGCCGGAAGTCGCAGGCGATCTTTTCGGTCGCCTGGATCTCCTCGATCCGATCGACGGCGGCGGCCTGGCTTTCGTAGAATAGCCTGGCGATTTCGGCGCCGCGGAGTTTCTTGAATTCGCTCATCAGATCGTCGCAGAGCGGCGCAAGGTGCGCTGAGGTGCGCGCTGTCATGCCGCTCGCGATGCCCTTGCGGTCGATGACGATCACCGACTGGTCCCGCTTGGAGAGTTCGTAGGCGGTCGACAGGCCAGCGATTCCGGAGCCGACCACTGCCACATCGCAATGCGCATCAGCTTTGAGCGCACCCGTCTCCGGCAATATCTCCGTCTCCATCCAGAGCGAGGTGCTGACCATGCAAGTCTCCATAGAAAGGCAAAACGCTGGGCCTGCTGCCGAGGTTCCTCGCGCCGCTCAGCAGGCTATGCGACCTGCTTCTCGCGGACGGGAATTCGCCAATTCGGAAGGCGAACGCGGGACCTGCGCAACCGACTGCGGGCAAGGCGATGAGGAACAAAGCCCAGTTCACGCCGTTCCATCGCTTTAAGATTGAGGAGCGAAGCCATGGGACTATTCTCAAAAGACATCAAGACGATGGATGACCTGCTGCTGCACGGCTTGCAGGACATCTATTATGCCGAGCAGCAGATCCTCAAGGCATTGCCGAAAATGATCGACAAGGCCACCAACCGGGATCTGGTCACGGGCCTCAAGGGCCATCTCGAAGAGACGAACAAGCAAGTCGAGCGCCTCGAAAAGGCCTTCGAGAAACTCGGCAAGTCGCCGAGCGGCACGCAATGTCCTGCCATCGACGGCATCATCAAGGAAGCGGATGAGACGGCCGGCGAGGTCGAAGACAAGACGGTACTCGATGCGGCGATCGTCGCTAACGCGCAGGCGGTCGAACATTACGAGATATGCCGCTACGGCACGCTGATCGCCTGGGCGGAAGAGCTCGGCCACGACGATATCGTGCGTTTCCTGACCACGAACCTGAACGAGGAAAAGGCAGCGAATACCAAGCTCAACACAGTTGCGCTGCGCAAGGGCGTCAACAAGAAGGCCTCTACCGCCGCCTGATCCCCCGGGTCTGGCGGATGATCTCGCCAGGACCGCTCCCCTTTGTCGATGCCAACGCGTGATCAATTGTCGCCATGACCAATCTGACAAAACTGCCGAGCTGGGCCGACGACGACAACATCTTCGCCGTTGTCGAGACGCCGCGCGGAAGCTCATGCAAGCTGGATTTCGATCCCAAGCTTGGTGTTTTTGCCTTGGCGAAGCCCCTAATGGCGGGTCTGACCTATCCTTACGATTGGGGCTTTATTCCCTCGACCAAGGCCGAGGACGGCGATCCGCTGGATGTGCTGATCCTGCATGATGCGCAGACCTATCCGGGCGTCGTGCTGCGCTGTCGCCCCGTCGGCATTCTCGAAGTCGAACAAAGAAGCAAAGGCAAGAAGGAGCGAAACGATCGTGTGTTTGCGGTGCCTGACCGGTCACCGCTCGAAACGGATCTCAAGGATATCCGTAATCTCCCCGCCCACGCGCGCGACGATCTCGAACAGTTCTTTCGGGCGACGAATGCGCTGGAAAACAAGGAACTGAAATTTCTCGGGTGGCATGGCCCGAACCGTGCGGCCAAGACCATCAAGCGTCTGGCCCGTTAGTCGGCCCGGTCTTACTGCGCACGGCGTGATATTTGAGATCGTCCGTACCCTTTACCGGCTTCGCTTCCTTGGAAGCGGCGAGCGCCGCGCATAGTCGGCAGCCAACGCCTCGATTTTCGAAGCGGCTTCTCGTTCATTGATGGAAGCAGCCAAACGTCGACATCGCGACGCCTCCCCAATCAAGCGGGTAATCAGTTTCCCCGCCAGGCTACGCAGGAAGGCAATTGACCGGCCGTCAATCGTCGACGCTCCAGCTCGCAAGGATGCTGGCAACGGGAGTCACCTCGATCTGCAAGCTGAACCGCTTGCTGTAAAGATTGATGAGCGCATCGTGGCTTTCATCAGACGAGCTGCAGAGCGCATCTTCGGCCAGGATGACACGGTATCCGATATCGACGGCAGCCAGCACCGTTGCGAGCACACAGACATCGGTCTCACCGCCGGACACGATCAGCGTGTCCACCTGATGCTCATCCAGAAAGGCCTGCAGCCGGCTATTAGTGAATGCGCAGTAAGTTTGGCGGTCGATGACGGTGGCAGGCGGCACAAAGCGTGTCAGGTCCGGCATCAGCTCAAGCAACACCGGATCGACTTTGTCGCGTGTCACGCATTCCCATTTCTCATAATAGATTTTCCAGACGCCGCGCGCCTCGGCCTTGTTGCGGACCGGAATGAAGCGCGTGAAGACGGTGCGTCGCGGCGTATGCGCAATCAGTCTGACCGCCTCGGGTAACGCACTTTCCAGCCAGGGCGTTGCCCAGGGGGCACCCGGCGCGAATAACCTTTGCATGTCGATGCAGAGGTGGACGGCATGCGGACCGGGGGGTGCAAGAAGCTGGCCCATGACTAGGTCGAGCCCTGACGACCAAATCCCGTCAGTCGCCTTATGACGCGCTCGAGCACTGAACCGATCGCCAGACCCGCAAGCACATCGCTTGCCCAGTGGGCCAGCAGGAGAATGCGTGTCGACACCAGAACGGCGCCGAGGCTCCACGCAAGATTGCGTTTGGCGGGCGGCAGGACCGCGGCGGCAGATGCGAGGGCACCGACATGCACGGCGTGCCCCGAGGGGAACGCATCCAGCGCGCGGCCGGAGAGCGGGATGCCATGCAGATGGCCGCGCACGGTGCGCCGGTCCGGCCGCACCTGGTCAAAATGCGTTTTTAGAAGGTGTGGCAACAGGACAGAGGCGAGCGTCGTCAGCAGCACATGATCGCTCGCGTGCCGCTGCGGCAGTGGTTTGGCGCGACACCAGAGCCACCATCCGATGGCAACCGCGGTCAGAATATGCTCATCCGCTCCCCAGGTCAGCGCGCCCGAAATCCGCTCCGGCAGCGGACGGGTGTGTCGGGCAATCGCACGCGCAAGTTCGATATCGGCGGACAAAGGATGCACTCGTATCGTCATCGACTGCCTTCTCTCGCAGATGTCCTTACGCCCTGCAGCAATCTCCGTAAAAGAGCGATTGGAAAGCAGAGCAAGTCGTCCTGGTCTTTCAATCAACCGCCTCGAAAACCGTTCCCGGCGAGGAACTGTGCGCCGGACGGACGCGTTGGATGCGAGGGACAGATCAATCTAGGAGAGAGCCATGGGCTTTGGACGAGGCGCATTGTTGTGGTTGCTGGGCATACCGCTGCCGATCATTCTGCTGCTCGCGATCTTCTGGCACCATTAAACCAGCGGCACAGGTCAGGCGAGCCTGTCGGCCAAAGGACTGTCGAAGTGCCCTGAGCAGCCCTGATGTAATATTCACGCGGTACCTCGCGCGCGCGTTCGGCATGCGTTGCCCGCTGGCCAATGAAGCCCGCATTGCTTCCTGACGTTGCAGACGGGTCGCTCGGCGACAGTCCCACCCCCGAGGAGCACATGGCAAGGGCCGACGCTAAAAAGCCGGATGGAAGTCTTTTGAAGCGGCTTGGACCCGGGCTGATCACTGGCGCGTCGGATGACGATCCGTCTGGGATTGGCACTTACAGCCAAGCGGGCGCGCAGCTCGGTTTTGGCATCGGCTGGACGATGCTACTCAGCTATCCCCTGATGGTGGCGATCCAGGAGATTTCGGGACGGATCGGTCGGGTGACCGGGCACGGCATCGCCGGAAATGTCTGCCGCAACTATCCGGGCTGGGTGATCTGGTCGCTGGTCAGTCTTCTTTTTGTCGCTAACACCATCAATGTTGCGGCCGATCTCGGGGCCATGGCGGATGCCGCAAAGCTGGTGATTGGCGGGTCGGCGATCCTGTACGTCGTTGGCTTTGCGGTCATCTCCGTGTTGGCGCAGATCTTTATCGCTTACAAGCGCTATGTGGCAATCCTGAAATGGCTGACGCTGGTGTTGTTTGCCTATGTGATCGCGCTGGCGGTCGTCAAAGTGCCCTGGGCTGACGCCCTTACGGGACTATTCATCCCGAAGATCGAATGGAGCGGCGCCTTTCTGACGACGCTGGTTGCCATTCTCGGCACAACGATTTCGCCTTACCTTTTCATCTGGCAATCCTCGCAGGAAGCTGAGGAGCAGCGCATCAATCCCAACAAGAAGCCACTTAAGGAGGACACACGTCCTCAAGAGCGCGAGCTCTGGCGCATTCGCCTCGATACGTTGATCGGCATGGCTTTCTCAAACCTCATTGCAATCGCGATCATCATCACGACAGCCGCTACCTTGCATCAGCAGGGGGTGACCGACGTGCAGTCATCGGCGCAGGCCGCGGCGGCCTTGAAGCCGATTGCGGGGGGCCTTGCCGAACTCGTTTTTGCACTCGGCATCATTGGTACGGGTTTGCTCGCCGTTCCGGTGCTGGCCGGCTCGACAGCCTATGCCATTGGCGAAGGCCGCAGATGGCCGGTTGGCCTCGCCCGCAAACCGCGGCAGGCCGTGGCGTTTTATTCGGTGCTTGCCCTCTCGGTCGGCCTCGGTGTGGCGCTCAATTTCACGCCAATTGATCCGATCAAGGCGCTTTACTGGAGTGCGGTCATTAACGGGGTGCTGGCAGCACCGGTAATGACCGTTTTAATGCTGCTTGTCAGACGGCGTGACGTGATGGGCAAGCTCGTGGTCGAAGGCTGGCTCTATTGGCTCGGCTGGGCGTCGACGGCGGCGATGGCTCTTTGCATCGTCGGCATGGCGGTCAGCATGCTGATGCCAGGATCGTCCTAGAAACGGCGAGCAAGGAGGAATGGTGGACTACGCGCTGCGCTTTCTGATTGGCGGTTTGGTCGTTTCCCTGTTTGCGGTCATAGGCGACGTGCTGCGGCCCAAGAGCTTCGCGGGATTGTTTGGCGCCGCGCCCTCCGTAGCTCTAGCAACGCTCGGCCTCGCCTTCTCAAAACATGGCGGCGACTATGTTGCGATTGAAGGCCGCTCGATGATCCTCGGTTCGATCGCGCTGGCGGCTTACAGCGTTGTTGTATGTCAGTTGCTGATACGGGCCGAATGGTCGGCGCTCAAGGCCACCCTCGCCGCTCTCGCGATCTGGCTTGTGGCCGCGATAGCCTCAAGCAATTTTTGATAGGCTGACCACTATGGTTGTCCACTTCAAGTTCTCCGCACTCAAGCAGGGACGACTTTACGAAGATGTCGTGCGTTTTGCATTGGGCGGGTTGGCAACCGTGGTGAATGGCCTTGTCGCGGACGGGGCAGGGCCGGAGGCCGGCGGGCTGATGCTGGCCTTTCCCGCGATCTTCTGTGCCAGTGCGACCTTGATCGAGAAGCATGAGCGTGAGCGCAAGGAGAAAAACGGCCTGCGCGGGCAGCGACGCGGAAAGGCTGCCGTCGCACTTGATGCCGCCGGGGCCGGATGGGGAAGTCTGGGCCTTGCCTGCTTCGCGCTCTTCATCTGGTGGCAGGGACGCGCTTTACAGCCCGCGCTCTGCCTCGCAGCGGGTTCGCTCGTCTGGTTCGCGGTCGCCGTCCTCATGTGGCGCCTACGGCGCGAACTACGTTTCGGAAGTCCCTCCTAAAATTTAAGAGTCGTCCGCAAGCCGAACACGGAAGCATTCTTGAGTGGCGTTCCGGCTAGAGGTCCTGAAGGGTTCGTTGCTCCTCCACCGGGGTGAATGATGTACTGAAAATTGGGCTGCAGCGTCCAGCCGTCCCTGATCTGGTACTGATAGACGGCGGTTAGAAGGCCTTCGAAGTTTCGCATGGGCCAGTTGGGATTGACGAGAGCACGATAATCAGCGTCGAGCGCTTGCGCGCGCTTTGAGACATGTGCATAGCCGGCCGCAATGCCGAACTTGTCGTCCGGCCGTGCATCGCTGAGGCCGATAAACTCGATACCGGTGTCCGCATAGAGATCGATCAGGTTGCGATCAGCTGGTGCGCCGGCGACACGGGTAAAAAAGCCGATGCCACGATCGTCGCTCTTCGGTATGCGATAGAGCTTCTGCTCGAAGACCATCCAGCCGCCGATGTCACCGGACAGCAGCAGGGGCTCGCCGCTGCTGGCGGGCGATGCCCGTGAAACGCCGTTGGATGCGAAACGCTGGTCGGCAAAGCTACCCAAATGACGCCAGGCGCCAAATTTGATTTGGCCGGCAGGGTTTTCATCGCCCTTTTTGTTATTCCAGGCGTACTGGATCTGTCCGAGCAGCAGGGGCGGATCGTTGATGCGGAAGTTCACGCCATAGCGGTTACGCTCCTGAGGATCGCCCGGCCCGGGCCCCGCCTGGTCGCCGTCGAATATGCCGCCGAGGACCGACAGTTGGTCGGTGACATTTACGAGCAACCTCATACCCATGGCCGCCAACGGAGGCGACGGGCCGCCGCTGGGCAAATCAAGCGAAGTAATTGCCGGCCAACCCATCGAGGCATTGGTGAAGACATCAGTGTATTTGGTGTTGAAGAACTCGCTGTCGGCTGCCAGCTGGCCGAACTTCAGCGAGACTTTCTTGTTGCCCCACTGCTTCTCGAAGTAAGCCTCGTACAACCGGGTCGAGGGCAGAGCTTCGATGCCGCTAACCACGAAGAAGTTCTGCAGATTGCTGCGCGATAGCCCATCGCCGTGAATCTGGAACATGTTGGCGTGGAAGGTGAGCTTGTCGATGCCGGCGAGCTTCTCAAGATCGACATCGACGGCAAGGTTCAACCGGCCTTCGTAGATCGCTCCTTGCTTCAGCCCGCCGGACGAATTGCCGAGGCCTTCCCCGATGTAGGTCGCGGCAAACTTGACGCCGTATTTCTGAAGAGGGTTCGGCAATAAGCCGAGTGTTTTTTCCTCGACGGTGCTCTCGCCCGTGTCTGGGTCCGCCGGCTTGTCGTCATCCGTCTTTTTGTCCTCTTGTGCGAAGACATTCCCGGCTGCAAGAAGGCACGCGGCAACCAGCGTCAGACTGCAGAGGTGACGGATTTGAAGTAATGCCGACACTTGGTAAGCCCAGCCAAGGAGTTCCTTTTTGCAGATGGGCATGTTCGAAGGCTGGTTTCAAGTCGCCCAAGGCTAATCGCCAATGGATGTTGTGCGTTGCGGTGTGCCCAGGACCTCCAAAGGGAACCTTTGTTCCAAAAAAGCGTTTCGTAACGTTTTGCGCAGCCTCCAGACCGAGTCTGCAAGGAAGCCAGGCGCGATGCCGTGGCGCGGGAGGGACGAGGCCAATGAACATTCAAAATCGGGCGACGCCCGGCCTCGGTGATCAGAGGCAATTGGCTCCGATCGATGCACGTCTTGCCGCGACCTACGAGCATGTCGGCGCCGGCATCGTAGAAGTGGACGAGAATGGCCGCATGTTGCGGGTCAATCAGCAGCTCTGCGAACTCACAGGTTATTCGGCGGCCCAACTGCTGGGCCGAACAATTTTCGAGGAGACGCATCCGGAAGATGTGTCGGAGGATCGCGGTCAATTCCAGCGCCAGCTCGCGGGCGAGTTCGAGCGCTACAGCATCGAAAAGCGCATTGCCCGCAAGGATGGCGGCCATATCTGGGCCCAAGTGACGTCGTCGAGCGTCCGCGATGCTAACGGGCGCTTTCTTTATGCGGTTCGCGTTCAGCACGACATCACCGATCGCAAGCGAGCTGAAGAGGCACTAGCCCGTCGCATGGAAGAACAGGCAGCGCTGTTTGCCTTTTCGGAGCGATTGCAGCATTGCACCTCGTCCACCGATTGTTACGAGGCCGCCCTTAATGCCATCACACGGGCCCTGGCTTGCGAGCGGGCATCAATCCTCCTGTTTGACGAGGCGCAGATAATGCGGTTTGCGGCCTGGCGCGGTCTTTCGCAAGGCTACCGACAGGCGGTCGAGGGGCATTCGCCTTGGACGCCGGACGCGCATGATCCGCAACCCATAGGTATCGAGGATGTCGCGAAAGCAGATCTGCCGGACGCGTTGAAGCGGACCATCCTTGAAGAAGGCATTCAGGCAGCCGCCTTTATTCCCATTCTGCAGGATGGCCGCCTCACCGGCAAATTCATGGCTTATCACAGGCTTCCTCATTCCTTCAGCGAGGCCGAGATCGATGTCGCACTGGTCCTTGCGCGACTGCTGGGCTTCAGCCTTGCTCGCCTCGCCGGCGAGGAAGCGCGACGGGTGGCTGAACGCGATGCGCGGCAACTCGCGGCGATTGTCGAGTCTTCCGACGATGCGATCGTCAGCAAAAATCTCGACGGAATTATACTGACCTGGAACGAAGGCGCTGAACGGTTGTTCGGTTATCGCAAGGAAGAGGTGATCGGCCAGTCGATCATGCTGCTGATTCCCCAAGATCGCGAGAGCGAGGAGGCCGACATCCTCACCCGGATCAGGCGTGGCGAACCCATTCACCACTATGAAACTGTGCGCCGCCGCAAAGATGGACGCATGGTCGATATCTCGCTGACGATATCGCCGATACGAGATCGCAACGGTCTTATTGTCGGAGCCTCGAAAATCGCACGCGACATCACCGGACGGAAACTCGCGGAAGAGCGCCTCCGGGACAACGAACGGCGATTGCAGGAGCTGCTTGCGGCGATACCGGCGGCAATCTACACAACAGACGCGGCCGGCAGGGTCACCTATTTCAATCAGGCGGCGGTCGAACTCGCAGGCCGTACACCGCAGCTGGGCACCGATGAATGGTGTGTCACCTGGAAACTTTACTGGCCGGACGGAACACCGTTGCCTCACGATCAGTGCCCGATGGCCGTTGCCTTGAAGGAAGGTCGATCTGTGCGGGGCGTCGAAGCGGTTGCCGAGAAGCCGGACGGGACGCGCGTTCCCTTCGTCCCCTTCCCGACCCCCTTGCGCGACGCCTTCGGAAACGTCACCGGCGCGATCAACATGCTGGTCGATTTGAGCGAGCGCAAGCAGGCCGAGACGCAGCAGCGGCTGCTGCTGAATGAGCTCAATCACCGTACCAAGAACAACATGCAGGTGCTGCAAGGTCTCTTGCAGGGTGCTGCGCGGAGCGCTCGCAATGAGGAAGCGCGCCAAGTTCTCGAGGAGGCCTCCCGCCGCATCGCCGCGATGGCGGCGGCTCAACGCGTACTCTATGGCACGACAGATGCGACCCGCTTCTCCGCCGAACAGTTTCTCGGAGCGGTGGTGGAAACGGTACAGCAGACATTGCCAAACAACGTGAGGATTGAGCGGTCTCCGGCGACGGGCGTGCTGTCCAACGATATCGCCATGCCGCTCGCTCTCATCCTCAACGAACTGCTGACGAACGCTGCTAAGCACGGCATCAACGATCCGGACCGGAATGGCATCCGCGTGACGCTGAACGAACGGGATGGAGAATACGAGCTGGAGGTGGAGGATGACGGCCCTGGTTTTGAGTTGAGCGCCGTTCAACAGAACTCCTCAGGCTTACGTCTTGTGCAGGGTTTAGCCCGCCAGCTGCGCGGGGAATTCGAGGTGACACGCGCGCCTTCGCGCGCTCGCCTGCGCTTCGCGACGACCAGCTCATGACGCTTTCGGAATCCGAGAAACAGGGCAACGCGTCCACGTCTGGCGAGGCCGGTGATCAGCCGGCTGCTTCGGAGACCGGGAACGTAGCGAAAGCGGCGCAGGAAAGGCCCGCGATCCTTATTGTCGAGGATGATTTCCTGATTGCGATGGAGGCAGAGAGCGCGTTGATCGCGGCCGGATTTCAGATCAGCGGCATAGCCGCCACGGCCGAGGAAGCCATTTCGCTTGCACGGGCGCATAAACCCGCGATCGCCATTATGGATATCCGCTTGGCTGGCCGTCGCGACGGCATTGACGCCGCCGGCGATCTCTACCGCGAAATCGGCGTGCGCTGCGTGTTTGCAACGGCCCATGACGATCAGCAGACGCGAGCGAGAGCCACGCCATTTTTGCCTCTCGGCTGGCTGTCCAAGCCCTACACCATGATGTCGCTAATCAATCAGGTTCGGGAAGCCATCGCGAAATCGAGTTCAAGATGATATCTCTGCGGCGTCTGCCTCCGCGGGAGCGCAACCGGCGATCTCATCACCGATGGAAGTCGCGGGCCGGGCGTTGATGGTTAACTAAACGCATTCTGGCTCGAGTTCCGTCCACTTGTGCACTGCAACTCAGAACAGGCCATAACCAAATTCATTGGAATAGTTGTGAGCTTGATCCTGCGAGGGACAATAGCCGCTTCTTGCACCTTAATGTGGCATGATCGCTATAGGCCAGTCGTCATAGCGAGGGCATTCGCACCGAAGCTGTACCTCGCATCCCGCGTCCCGATCTGAACGATATAAGTTGCGCTGTGTTTTGCGCGCTCGACGCTCCGTCACCCGAGAGCCGTGCTGTCCCCTCGACATGTTTTCTGAATCTTGCTTTCGGTCCGGATGAGGACCTAAAGCGAACATTCCTCCGCGTCCGGCGTCTTACATTGTGGAGCGGCGTGATGGACCAATTGGTCGAGCTTGAAAGACTGCAACATCAGCTTGAGTTGGCCAATCGTGCGATCGCGTTGATTGGCGACCGGGAAACCGTGGAGCGACTGGAAACGTTCGCGAGCGAGATCAGGGAGAGGCTCGCGGATTTGCGGGCGATCCTGGGGCGCGGGAAAACCAGCAGACGCGCTTATGCGCTATGGCAGGAAGCCGGCCGGCCGGAAGGACGTGACCTGGAATTCTGGCTGCGGGCTGAAAGCGAGTGGTCGGGCGAGAGCCGCACATCGACGGACGCGGCAGCGCCCGTTTGGAACCGCTCGCGGGCCGCTGACTTGAATCCGCGGGCCGGTTTTCCCGCCGATTGCCGGCCTGCACGGCCCTTACCTCTATCCCCAAATGCCCCCCAAGGCGAGGCCGTGCTTGGTCGGGAGGTCCGCATGCCTGAAGTCTACGAGGACGATATCCGCGCACACGCCTACAAGCTCTGGGAAGATGCGGGCCGCCCTGAAGGGCGGATCGACGAGTTCTGGCATGAGGCCGAGCGCCAGATCAAGGAAGAGCAGGTCCGGCACGAATTGAAGACGCCCGATACTCTCTGATTCCATCGTCCGGGGCGCGATTGTTGTGAGCTGCTGCCGGTTTGATGGACACCAAGTTTAGGTGTTTCATGGAGCCGGAGGTAGTGATGCGAAGACGAAAGTTCAGTCGAGAGTTCAAGATCGAGGCTGTCAAGCTTGTCAGGGAGCGCAGGG
>NZ_JARWCR020000074.1:0-46558 GCF_029846695.2 Bradyrhizobium nivariense
GTCGGGGCACGACACGGGGTGGATGAGGCGCCCGTGTCGGACGCAGGATCCACGTGAGATCGGCCTCAGGTACCCAGATCAGTAGCAGCTGCGAACGCGGCCAACGTACTGGCCGAAGGCGTTGTACTGGGCGACCCAGCCGCAGCGGTGATAGCCGTTGTAATAGGGGTCGTTGCTGGCGGCGATCGCGGTGCCGACGATTGCGGCGGTGGCGATGCCGGCGCCCACACCCCAGCCCCAGCCGGGCTGCTTGGCTTGCGCCTGCGAGGTGGTGGCCACGACACTGCCGGTCAGGGTGAGCGCAGCAAGGGCAACAGCGAAAATCTTGGTCTTGATCGACATTTGAAACTCCATCCGGGTTGAGGCGGTCCGTTGTGGCCCGCGTGCCCAGTTGGACGGAGGCTCCTCGAATCTGGTTCGAAGGCCGCGAATCCAGTCGTGAAGTTCGACTCCTTCCTGAATGATTACAATGAGATGCAAGCTAGCCGAGCGGGCCTTTGGCGAGCCTGTTCACGTCGAAGTTATCAACCTCGGCAAGCAGCTCGCAGAAGGCGCGGGCGCCCTGGTCGATCAGCTGCTCGCCCTTCTCGGGGACGGCCAGCGTCGCGTTGCCGACAGCGCCGCTCGCGTGGAGATCCTGCGCCTGCCAGGCGAACGGTGCGGGCCGCTGCGTCGACAGCCAGCGATATTGCTGCTCCATGGCGATGCTGCTCGCGGGAAAATCCGCGATTGCATTCATGCGCACCTGTTCGGGATAGCGCGCCAGCATGATCGAGGTCTCGACCGCGCCGCCATGAATGCCGTGGCGCACTTCGTCCGCCGGAAACAGCTTGTCCGCACCTGACAGGCGCGACCATGAGGTCGTCACCACGAGCAGCTTGTGATGCGCGCGCAAATCCTGGGCGATCAGCATCATTGCCGCGCTGTTGCCGCCATGGCTGGTGATGATGACGAGCTTCTTCAATCCGCGCCGCGCGACGTCCTCGCCGATCCCTGTCCATCGCTTCAGCGCGATTTCAGTCGGCAGCGTCTGCGTGCCCGGATAGTCGATATGCTCGGTGGAAATCCCGACCGGTTCAACGGGCAGGAATATCGCCGGAATGCTCTCGGGCAGAAGCTCGCGCACGCGCGCCAGATAGGCGTCCGCGATCAGCACGTCGGTCTCGAGCGGCAGATGCGGGCCGTGCTGCTCGGTCGCCGCCAGCGGCAGCACCGCGATCCAGCGCGACGGTTCCGAGGGCGCGATCTCGCTCCAGTTGATGTCGGTCCAGTCGCGGGGCAGGGACGAATTCATCGAGGTTTCTTTGCGCCGATTTGTAACGTAATTTGGAGCTCTTCGGGGGACGCTGCCCGGCCGGCCGCGTCTCCCGAAATTTCTTGCTTATCATGGGCCGGAACGATCGACGGAGTCCAATCATGCGCCCCATCCATCCGCGGCGAGCGTTAACGGGGGCCCTGGTGGCCGCTTCTCTCGCGGCCCTGCCCGTGCGTGCCGAGACGCTGGACAAGGTCACCTTCGGTACCAACTGGGTCGCCGAGGCCGAGCATGGCGGCTTCTTCCAGGCCGTCGCCGACGGCACCTACAAGCGCTACGGGCTCGACGTCACCATCGTTCCTGGTGGTCCCAACGAGAACAACCGGATGCTCCTGATCGCCGGCAAGATCGATTTCTTCATGGCCGCGAACACGCTGATGTCGTTCGACGCGATCGCCAACAACGTCCCGGTCGTGACGATCGCCGCGGTCTTCCAGAAGGATCCGCAGGTGATGCTGACGCAGCCCGACGCCAAGGTCGCCAGGATCGAGGACCTCAAGCCGCTGACGCTGTTCGTCTCCAAGGAGGGCATGACCAGCTATTTCCAGTGGCTGAAGTCCGAATACGGTTTCAGCGAGAAGAACGTTCGCCCCTATAATTTCAATCCGCAGCCCTTCATCGCCAATCCCAAGAGCGCGATGCAGGGCTACGTCACCTCCGAGCCGTTCGCGGTCGAGAAGGCCGCCGGGTTCAAGCCCAACGTGCTGCTGCTCGCCGATTACGGCTTCAACACCTATTCGACCCTGATCGAGAGCCGCCGCGACGTGGTCGAGAAGAAGCCCGACCTGGTGCAGCGCTTCGTCGATGCCTCCATGATCGGCTGGTACAATTACATCTACCGTGACAATTCCGCGGGCAACGCCATGATCAAGAAGCTCAATCCGGAGATGACCGACGAGCTGCTGACCTATTCCGTCGCCAAGATGAAGGAATACGGTATCGTCGATTCCGGCGAGTCGCTGAAGAACGGCATCGGCGCGATGAGCGACGAGCGCTACACCTCCTTCTTCAACAAGATGGTGAAGGCGGGCGTCGTGAAGCCGGACCTCGACTTCCGCAGGTCCTATACGCTGCGCTTCGTCAACAAGGGCGTCGGCGTCGAGCTGCGCCCGAGCAAGCCGTAGCGCAAGTCGATGTCGCCAGTCAAAACTTCCGCGGGGGTCGAGAGCGGCCTGACGGCCCTGTCCGTCAGCCTGCGCGGCGTGACGAAGGTCTATGACAACGGCGTGATGGCGCTCGGCCCGCTCGATCTTGCCGTGCGCAAGGGCGAGTTCATCTCGCTGCTGGGGCCGTCCGGCTGCGGCAAGTCCACCGCGCTGCGGCTGATCGCCGAGCTCAGCGCGCCGTCATCCGGTATCGTGAGGCTGGCGCGTCACGAGGGCGCGGCGCTGCCGGGCCATGTTCAGCCAGGTCACGGCATCGGCTTCGTGTTTCAGGAGCCGACCCTGATGCCCTGGACCAGCGTGCGCGAGAACGTGCGGCTGCCCCTGAGGCTCGCAGGCGTGCCGAAGGCGGACGCGCGCGCGCGTGCCGACGAGGCGCTGGCGAGCGTCGGGCTTGCCGATTTCGCCGAGGCTTTCCCCCGCGAGCTCTCCGGCGGCATGAAGATGCGGGTGTCGCTGGCGCGCGCGCTCGTCACGGATCCTGATATCCTCCTGATGGATGAGCCGTTCGCGGCGCTCGACGAGATCACGCGCTTCCGCCTCAACAACGATTTGCTTGCGCTGTGGCGCAGCCTTCGCAAGACCGTCATCTTCGTCACTCATTCGGTGTTCGAATCCGTCTATCTGTCGCAGCGCGTGGTGGTCATGACGGCGCGGCCAGGCCGCATCCAGGCCGACATCCGCATCGAGACTGTCGAGCCGCGCGGCGAGGAGTTTCGTACTTCAGTCGCCTATTCCGATTATTGCCGGAAAGTGTCGGCCGCGCTGGCGCCGTCCTATTCAGGGCAGTCGACGCTATGAATGCGCAAGCTACCGTCACTGCGAAGCCGTCCGGCGCAAAACGCGCGTTGCGCTTCGTGCTGCCCGTCATCGTGTTCGCGGCGGGACTTCTCGCCTGGGAGCTCGTGGTCCGCATCAAGGACATCCCGCCTTACGTGCTGCCGGCGCCCTCCGTCATTTTCCTGACTCTGGTCAAGGACTGGGAGGTGCTGTCACAATCGCTCGCCGCGACGCTGCTGACCACGCTTGAAGGTTTTGTCGCCGCCAGCATCGGCGGCATCGCGCTGGCGCTGCTGTTCAACCAGTCGAAATGGGTGGAAGCATCGCTATTCCCCTATGCCGTGGTGCTTCAGGTCACCCCTGTCATCGCGATCGCGCCGCTGCTGCTGATCTATCTGGAGCAGCAGACCGCGGTCGTGGTCTGCGCCTTCATCGTCGCCTTTTTCCCGGTGCTGTCGAACACCACGCTCGGGCTCAATTCGGTCGATCGCAACCTCTCAGGCCTGTTCCAGCTCTATGGCGCCTCGCCACAACAGACCCTGCGCTTTCTCAAGCTGCCCGCGGCGCTGCCTTATATCCTCGGCGGCCTGCGCATCGCCGGCGGCCTGTCGCTGATCGGCGCGGTCGTGGCCGAGATCGCGGCGGGAACGGCCGGCGCCGGCTCCGGGCTCGCCTACAGGATCGCCGAATCCGGCTACCGGTTGAACATACCCCGCATGTTCGCAGCGCTGCTGTTGTTGTCGCTGGCCGGGATTGTCATCTATGGGGTGCTGGCGCTAGTTTCCCACCTCGTTTTACGGCGCTGGCATGAGAGCGCGCTTGGAAAGGACAACTGATGACCACCGGTTCGATTTCGTCCGAAAAGATCGACCTTCTGATTTATGGGCCGGTCCGGCCGATCCTCGATAACGGGTTTTCCGATCATTTCGTCGTGCACAAGGCGGAGACGCGGGGCGATCTCGAGCGGCTGACACCGGCGGTCCGCGAAAAGATCCGCGGCGTGGCGGTGACCTATCACACCGTCCGCGCTGACAAGGATTCGCTGTCGCAATTGCCCAAGATCGAGATGGTGGCAAGCTTCGGCGTCGGCTACGACCACATCGACGCCAAATACGCCGCCGAGCACAACATCATCGTCACCAACACGCCCGACGTGCTGACCGAGGAGGTCGCCGACGTCGCGATGGGCCTTCTGATCTCCACCGTGCGCGAGTTCATCAAGGCCGACCGTTATGTGCGCTCCGGCCTCTGGCAGACGCAGAACTATCCGCTCAGCGTCGGCTCGCTGCGCGACCGCAAGGTCGGCATCGTCGGCATGGGCCGGATCGGCCAGGCGATCGCGCGCCGGCTCGACGCCTCGTTGGTGCCGGTGGTCTATCACACCCGCAATCCGTCCAAGGAGGTCTCCTACAAGCACTACCCTGACCTGATCGAGATGGCGAAGGCGGTGGACACGCTGATGGTGATCGTCCCCGGTGGCGCTGCTACCGAAAAGATGATCAACGCCGAGGTGCTGAAGGCGCTCGGCCCGCGCGGCGTGCTGGTCAACGTCGCGCGCGGCTCTGTGATCGACGAACCGGCGCTGGTCCAGGCGCTCAAGTCCGGCACTATTCTTGCCGCTGGTCTCGACGTGTTCGCGGCCGAGCCGAACGTGCCGGACGAGCTCAAGACCATGCAGAACGTCGTGCTGTTGCCGCATATCGGCTCGGCCTCGGTGGTGACGCGCAACGCGATGGATCAGCTCGTGGTCGACAACCTCAAGTCATGGTTCGCCGGCAAGGCGCCGTTGACGCCGGTTGCGGAAACGCCGTTCAAGGGGCGCTGATGAGAGCTCTTCGGGTCGTTACATTGATGATCGCGGCTGTTGCCGCGATCACCACTGCGCGTGCGCAGGATACGACGACCCTGAAGAAGGAGATGCCCGGGCAGTGGGAGCTCTCGACCACCGAGCGCAGCAAGACCTGCGTCGTCACGCTCAAGGCCGACGCCGCGGCTCAAGGCTTCAAGCTCGAACTGGAGCCGGCCTGCAAGGCCGCGCTGCCTTTCACCAAGGATATCGTGGCCTGGAGCGTCAAGGGTCTCGACATCGTCCGTTTGCAGGATGCGACCGGTGAAGCCGTGATCGACTTCACCGAGGTCGAGGCCGGCATCTTCGAGGGCCTGCGGCAAGGCGAGGGCGTCTACATCCTGCAAGACCTCGCCGCAGCCCGCTCGATGGCGAAGTCGATGGACCAGATGATCGGCGATTGGTCGATCGTGCGGGGCAACGGCCAGCCGGTCTGCGGGCTGACGCTGACCAACACGGAAGCCGGGCCCGACAATTTCCAGGTCTTCCTCAAGCCGAAATGCGATGCGGCGATCGCGCAATTCAACCCGACGCAATGGCGGCTCGAGCGCGGCCAGATCATCCTGCTGTCGAAGGCCGGCGAGGCCTGGCAGTTCGAGGCCGACGACAACGCGCAGTGGCGGCGCGTCCCTGACACCGCCGATCCCCTGATCATGCTGCGGCAGTAGCGTTCGCCCGGCCTCGCAATTTTTCCGTTGCTGATGTCGATCCGGCGCCGGCTGGATCGTCATCCCAATAGCGAGCTGATTTCGCGGCCGAACCGGCCGCGTCTCGCCTCAACAGGAGTTTTGCATGCGCTTCATGTACATCGTTACTTCCCCGAAGCCCCTGGCAGGGCCGTCCCCGGCGCTGGCGGAGGCGATGCAAAGGATCTCCGAACGGGAGATCAAGGCCGGCCGGATGCTCGACAATGGCGGCCTGATGCCGCTTGCGACCGGCGCGCGAGTGTATGTCGCGGACGGCGAGCTCAGCGTCATCGACGGCCCGTTCGTGGAGGCCAAGGAGGTGATCGGCGGCTATGCCATTTTCGAATTGCGCGACAAGGACGAGGCCCTGGCGATGGCCAAGGAATTCATGCAGTTGCACCTCGACCACATGCCCGGCTGGGAAGGCACCTGCGAATTACGGGCATTCGCCACGCCGGGTATGGACGTGGCCTGTGAGGTCAACGCGCGTGCAGGGGTAGCCGCCCACGCCTGATGGACAGCACCGCTCGTCTCTTTCGGCGGCGATGACGGCCGCCGACACCGACATCGATCGCGTCATCCGCGCCACTTGGCGCGTCGTGCAGCCGCGGCTGATCGCCACGCTGTCGCGGATGCTGCGCGACGTGCCGCTGGCGGAAGAGCTGACCCAGGACGCGCTGGTTGCGGCGCTGGAATCCTGGCCCATCATCGGCGTGCCCGAAAATCCCGGCGCCTGGCTCATGACGATCGCCAGGCGCCGCGCTTTGGATCATCTGCGCCGCGGCAAGATGCTCGCGGACAAGCACGACATGCTGGCGCGGGACATGTTGCAGGAGCAGGCGGCCGTGCCGGATTTCGATGCCGCGCTCGACGACGACATCGGCGACGAATTGTTGCGGCTGATCTTCACGGCCTGTCATCCGATCCTGTCACGCGAGGCCCGCGCGGCGCTGGCGCTGCGCATGATCTGCGGCTTGACCACATCAGAAATCGCGCGCGCCTATCTCGTGCCGGAAGCAACCGTCTCCCAGCGCATCGTCCGTGCCAAACGGACCCTGTCAGGATCCGGCCTCGCCTATGAGACGCCGAGCGGCGAAGCGTTGTCAGAGCGTCTCGCCTCGGTGCTGGAGGTCGTCTATCTGATCTTCAACGAGGGCTACCTCGCGGCGCGGGGAGAGGAATGGTTGCGGCCGCAGCTCTGCGACGAGGCGTTGCGCATGGGCCGGGTGCTCGTCGGTCTGGCGCCGGACGAGCCGGAAGTTCACGGCCTCATCGCCCTGATGGACCTGAATGCTTCGCGTGCGCATGCGCGCACCGATGCGAATGGTGATCCCATTCTGCTGATGGACCAGGATCGCACGCTCTGGGATCAATTGCAGATCCGTCGTGGCCTGCGGTCGCTCGACCGTGCCGGCGAGCTCGGCGGCGCGAAAGGATTTTACGCGCTTCAGGCCGCCATCGCGGCGCATCACGCCACGGCGGAGTCGGTCGCAAACACCGATTGGGGGAGCATCGCGCAGCTTTACGCCGAATTGGCGCGGCTGTTGCGCTCGCCGGTCATCGAGCTCAATCGCGCGGTCGCGGTCGGGATGGCCGAGGGACCGCAAGCCGGGCTTGACGTGCTGGACGAAATCGCCGGCGAGCCGGCGCTTGCGGCCTATCACCATCTGCCGGCGGTTCGTGGTGACTTCCTGCAAAAGCTCGGGCGCTTCGCAGAGGCGCGGCGGGCTTTCGAAGCCGCCGCGCATCTCGCCACCAACGGACGTGAACGCGCGCTGATGGAACGCCGTGCCGCGGCCCTACGCGGGGAGCGTCTCTAAGTCGTCGGCTTCGGCGGCGGCGCGGTGCCCTGCGCCCACTTCTCCAGCTTGCCGAGCACGCCCCAGGCCGTGAGCGCGAGGGAGATCGGCATCGCGAACTGGCCGAGGCCCGGCACGGCGGACACGATCGTCCCGAGCAATCCGGCAAGACCGCCCGCGTTGGGGCTCGCCGTCACCGAAGTGAGCAGCGCCGTGATCAGCGAGCCGCCGATGCCGAGCGCGGTCTTCTTGCCGTCAAGCAGCTTGCCGAGGGTGTCGCCGAGCGCGCCATTGACCTGGCCGAGGACGGGCTTGCCGTCCTTGCTGAGCAAAGTGCTGAGCAGGTCGACGACCTGCTTCAACTGATCGACGGGGGCGGGGCTGGTCGGGGTGACTGGTCCCGGCATGGGGGCTGTCTTGTTGACGAGGGAAAAGAGCCGTTCGAACAGGCTGATCGGATCGCTGGTGGCAGGCAGCGTGTTGCCCAATGTCGTGGTTCCCGGCGTCACACCGCCGACCGGCGGACGCAGCAATTGCGCGAGGTCCTCCAGCCGCTTCATGATCTGGGATACATCGCCGGTCGGTCTGGTGGGCCCCGACTGCGCCGCGCGCGTGAGGGCGGCTACTGTGGCGCCGTCGAGAAGTCCGGTATCCCTCAGGCCGCTCTGCTGCTGAAACTGCGAGACTGCGGCCCTGGTCTTCGCTCCGCTGATGCCGTCCTCGGCCAGCGGCGGATTGGCGCCGAGCTTGTTGAGCGCCTGCTGCATGAGAACGATCGTCGACGCCGCGTCGTCCTCCGGTTCGGAGCGGGTCGCGAATTGCGGGCTGCCGTCGAGGGTGATCGAGGAATCGAGCGACATCATCGCATGCAGGATCACCGCGGTGCCGAGCTGGGAATCGACGTGGTTCTGGTCGAACACATGATCGCGGACGAATTTGCCGGCCCTTGCCTCGGGCGGGCCATACAGCGTCGAACCGCCATAGAGATAGGGCGAATTGCAGCCCTTGGCGTGATAGCCGAAGCCGTTGAACGCTTCGAGCCGAAACAGAATCCGTGCAATCCCCCAATCGTGAGCGCCGACGAAA
The DNA here is from genome assembly GCF_029846695.2 of Bradyrhizobium nivariense. Lineage (NCBI taxonomy): Bacteria > Pseudomonadati > Pseudomonadota > Alphaproteobacteria > Hyphomicrobiales > Nitrobacteraceae > Bradyrhizobium > Bradyrhizobium nivariense. The sequence goes on from NZ_JARWCR020000074.1 coordinate 8,676, forward strand.
TTTTCGATTCTGAAAGCGTCCACGGCGCCGTCCACGAACGTGGCAAACGGACCGCGCCCTTTCGGAACGACGGTCGTCACGCGATGAAGCGTTTCGCCGTTGCCGAGATAGGTGTCAAAATCGAAATTGGACTCGCGGTAGTGACAGAGGGCGGCGAAATACCAGGGGACGCCGGTCGACCGCTCGATCTGCTGATAGGTCGCCTTGCCGTTGATGGCCTTGCGTGCGACCGCGTTCGCGTCGGAGAGGCGTGAAGGCCGGATCTCGAGATTGGCCCAATTCCGCTCGTATTCGTTTTTCAGATTTTCGAATGAGACCATTTTCCGCTCCCGCAATTGATGAATTATCGCAACTCCGTGTCAGTCAAGGTGAACCAGGTGCCGTGATCAGGACGTGACGCCAGCGTGATCTCCCGCAAATCTGGCAGGCCACCGGCACGTCGCGTGTGAACTGGGTTACAGCCTTGGCGGGAAAATGGGCGGCAGGACCGGGATCGGGGCGACCGCCCGCGAGGGAACCGGCGGGGCTGTTCCTCCGTTAGCGACGCGAGGCAGTCCGGCAAGGAGCCCTGCAAGGAGCCCTGTATGACCAAGCGCGTCCTCGCGATCGGCATCGAGCCCGGCAGTGCCGACTACAGCGCATTCCCGCAACTGACGCCGGACCTCGTGCGCGGCTATATCGAGGCGCAGCTCTTGCGTTTGCGCGATCTCGGCTACGAGGTCACGAGCTGCCTGATCGATCTCGACGCCGCAGCGGAGGCCGCCGTCACGGCCGCGCTGCGCGACGAGCGCTTCGACTGCGTCGTGATCGGCGCGGGCCTGCGCGAACCGAAGGAGCGCCTGTTGCTGTTCGAGAAGGTGCTCAACCTCGTCCACCGCCTGGCGCCTGACGCCGCGATCTGCTTCAACACCACGCCCGCCGACACCGCCGAGGCCGTGCAGCGCTGGGTCGATGCTTGATGGAGCTGACCGGCGCGTGCATCGCACGCAGCGCGGTTTGAGCCGTCTTCGCGCTGCGCTTCCGACGCCATCGCGGAGCGTCGCGAGTTGCGGCGTCGGCAATTTGTCTGGTCCGAATCCTGTTCCGGCGCTATGACTGGCTCCACCACAGGGAGGGCGAGAGCATGCTTCGAGGTCTTCGTATTGGACGTCTTGGAATGGCGGCGTGTCTGGCGGTCGCGATCGCGGCCCCGGTGCATGAGGCGGTGGCGCAGGACGCGATTGGCGGTGCCATCCTCGGCGGCGTCGGTGGAGCGATCGTGGGTGGCGCCATCGGCGGTGGCCGCGGCGCCGCCATCGGCGCTGTCGTCGGTGCCGGCACGGGCGCCGCGATCGCCTCTGAGGGCGAACGCCGCCGCTCCGGCTACTACGCCTATCAGCGCGGCTGCTACATGCAGCGCCGGGACGGCTCCTACGTCCCGGTCGACCCGCGATACTGCTACTGAGCGATCGGCCCTATCGCGTTTGACGTGGCATCTCTGTCGTGCGTTGAAAGGCCATGCTTTCCTAGATCAGCCGCATCCCGCGCAGGCTCGCATGTCCGCTCTTGCCGACGATGATGTGGTCATGCACGGCAATCCCGAGCGGCTTGGCGATGTCGATGATCGCTTTGGTCATCTGGATGTCGGCCTGTGACGGCGAGGGATCGCCGGAGGGGTGGTTGTGCACCAGGATCAGCGCGGTCGCCGATAGCTCAAGCGCGCGCTTGATCACCTCGCGCGGATAGACCGGGGTGTGGTCGACGGTGCCGGTCTGCTGCACCTCGTCGGCGATGAGCTGGTTGCGCTTGTCGAGGAACAGCAGGCGAAACTGCTCCTTGTCGGCAAACGCCATGCTGGTGCGGCAATAGTCGATCACCTCGTTCCAGGACGACAGCGCGTTGCGGCTGTTGACCTCGCCCTTGGCGACGCGGTGCGCCGCCGCTGCGATCAGCTTGAGCTGGTGGATCGCGGGCTCGCCCACGCCGTCGACCTCGCGCAGGCGCGCCACCGGGGCATGGACGACTTCGGCGAATGAGCCGAAAGTCTTGATCAGTGTCTTCGCCAGCGGCTTTGTGTCGCGTCGGGGCAGTGCCGGAAACAATGCCATCTCCAGCAGCTCGTAGTCGCTGAGCGCGTCCGCGCCGGCGCTGTAGAAGCGCTCGCGCAGCCGTTCACGATGGCCGAGATAGTGCGGCGCTTCCTCAGGCTTGCTCTTGTCGTGGTCGGTCTTGGCGGGCATCGGCCGCCAGCATTGCCGCGGATCGGCGTTTTTGCAACCGTCAATTGCGGCGGCAAATCCGGTTCACGCCAGCCGACGACCCCGAAGGTCAGCCCGGGATCACCCGATCTGCTTCTCGCCGTGCCGCTCCGACAGCGTGAAGATCTCGACGCCGGTGTCGGTGACGCCGACGGAATGCTCGAATTGCGCCGACAGCGAGCGGTCGCGGGTCACCGCGGTCCAGCCGTCGGACAGGATCTTCACGTGCGGCTTGCCGAGATTGATCATCGGTTCGATGGTGAAGAACATGCCGGGCTTGAGCTGCACGCCCTCGCCGGGGCGGCCGATATGGATGATGTTCGGCTCGTCGTGGAACATGCGGCCGAGGCCATGGCCGCAGAAATCGCGCACGACGCTCATGGCCTGCGGCTCGACGAAGCTCTGGATGGCGTGGCCGATGTCGCCGGTGGTGGCGCCGGGCTTCACCGCGGCGATGCCGCGCATCATCGCTTCATACGTCACCTCGATGAGGCGCTCGGCCTTGCGCGCGATCGGGCCGACCGCATACATCCGGCTGGAATCGCCGTACCAGCCGTCGACGATGAAGGTGACGTCGATGTTGACGATGTCGCCCTCTTTCAGCGGACGGTCGCCGGGCATGCCGTGGCAGACCACGTGGTTGAGCGAGGTGCAGGTCGAATAGCGATAGCCGCGATACATCAGCGTCGCCGGATAGGCATTGTGGCTGAAGGCGAAGTCGCGGACGAACTGGTCGATGCGCTCGGTCGGAACGCCGGGCCCGACGATGTCGGTGAGCTCGTCGAGGCACTTCGCCACCAGCGCTCCCGCCTTGCGCATGCCGGCAAAGGCGCTCGGCCCATGCAGCTTGATCTGTCCGGTCTTGCGCAGGGAGGTATCGGAGGCTTCGACGTAGCTCATCATACGGTCTTTACGGGCTCGGGCTGATTTCGATGTCGGCGGAAAGGCTTGATTTCGGGCCCTAATTTAATGATCGCGGGCCTTCATGCAAGCCAAAGCCTGCCATGCGTCCGCAAGCGGGCCTAATTCGGGACTTCTACGGTGGTTTCCACCGGCAGGGCGCCGCCGCGGATGCGGATTTCGCGGACGGGGTAGGGAACCCGGATGCCCTCGCGCTTGAAGGCGTCCCACAGCGACAGCATCACGTCGCTCTTGACGTTGTCCATGCCGTCGGGGTCGGCGATCCAGAAGGTCAGCGAGAACTTCATCCCGGCTTCGGCGAACTCGGTCAAAATGCTGTTCGGCGGCTTGCCCTTCTGCGCGCGCGGATGAGCGGCGGCGGTCTCGGCGGCGAGCTTGCAGACCAGGCGCGGGTCCGCGTCGTAATTGGTGCCGAAGGCGATCTTCACCAGCGTGTTCTTGTCGGTGTAGGTCCAGTTGACGACCTTCTGCGTCACCAGGTCCTCGTTGGGGACCAGGAACTCGCGGCCGTCGCCGGCGGCAACGGAAATATAGCGCGTCTTCATCGCGCTGATCCGCCCGGTGTTGTCGCCGATGGTGACGAGATCGCCGGGCTTCACCGATTTGTCGGCGAGCAGGATGATCCCCGAGATGAAATTGGCCACGATCTTCTGCAGGCCGATACCGATGCCGACGCCGACCGCTCCGGAGAACACCGCGAGCGCCGAGAGATCGATGCCGACCGAGCCGAGCGCGATCACGATCGCGACTGCAAGCAGGCCGATGCGGATGATCTTGCCCAGCAGCACCTGTACCGACGGGGTCAAATCGGTGGTCGAGTTGATCCGGCTCTCGGCGAAATTGCTGGCGATATTGGTGAGCCAGAGCGCGATGAGCAGGAGCGCGCCGGCCTTGATCACGAGCAGCGGCGTCAGCCGCAGGCCGCCGAGCACGATGGCGAAGGAATCGAGCAGGTCGACCGTCGCATCGAGCTGGCCGAGGATGGAGAGCGCCGCGACGAACCAGGCCGTGATCGACACCATCTTGACGATGAAGGCGTTGCGCAGCACCGAGGTCAGCAGCCGGATCGCGAGCCAGGCGAAGCCCAGCTTGGCGGCGACCATCAAGAGATAGCTGCGGCTCGGCCAGGTCGCGTGGTACATCACCACGCGGGAGACGATCACGAGCAGGGTGAACGCCGCCGTCGAGGCGCTGGAGACCATCACCCGGACGAAGTGCCGGAGCGGCAGCGGCCAGCGCATCGCCAGCGAGGTCATGTCGACGCGGCTGCGAACGGCGGCTTCCGCGGCATAGGCGATGCCGGCCGCGGTCAGAATGAGCCCGAATTGCAGGTAGAACCAGGGCGAGGAGATTTCCGCCCCGACGCTGCGCGCGGTGGTCTGCACGAACTCCATGAAGTCTTTGAGGTCCATGTCCATCGGTCTCGTCGGGAAGCGGGCGGGAGGCTTTGATTCGAGGGCGCCGCAGAATCCCACAAAGGGCGCGGCCGGACCACCGATACACCCGCATGTGATGCGCGTTAAGCCTGCAAAATGCGGGCGGATTGCCGCGAGCGGGAGAAAATGGGTTGGCGCGGGAGTCCGCCGACGATAAGGATGCAATTCCAGCGATTTGTACCCGGAAGGTGGATGGCCTCCCTCGACTCTGTCAGCCTCGCCATATTGCTCGGCGCCGTCCTGGTGTTGGCGGGGATCCTGTCAAGCCTGCTTGCGTTGCGCTTTGGCGCGCCCTTGCTGCTCGTCTTCCTTGCGATCGGCATGCTCGCCGGCGATTCCGGTCCCGGGCAGCTCCAGTTCGACGACGTCCGCACCACCTATCTGGTCGGCTCGGTCGCGCTCGCACTGATCCTGTTCGACGGCGGCCTGAAGACGCGCTTTGCCAGCATCCGCACCGTGCTCGCGCCATCGGTGGTGCTTGCCACCGTCGGCGTGCTGCTGACCGCGCTGGTCACGGCGCCCTGTGCCAAATACGCGCTCGACCTCAACTGGACGGAGGCGCTGCTGGTCGGCGCCGTGGTGGCCTCGACCGACGCCGCCGCGGTGTTCCTGCTGGTGCACACCCAGGGCCTGCGCCTGCGCCCGCGCGTCGGAGCGACGCTGGAGGCCGAATCCGGCACCAACGATCCGTTTGCGATCTTCCTCACCTTAATGCTGGTCGAATACATCTCGCTGGGATCGAGCACGGCAGGCCACGTGTTGATGGAGTTCGTGCTGGAAGCGGCGCTGGGTGCCATCGTCGGCGTGTTCGGTGGCCGTCTGGTCGTCATCGCGCTCAACAAGGTGGCGCTGCCACAGGGCCTGCATGCGCCCTTCGTTACCACGGCCGCCCTCGTCATCTTCGGCGGCTCGCAGATCATGCACGCTTCGGGATTCCTCGCGGTCTATCTCGCCGGCATCATCATCGGCAACCGGCCGACGCGCGCACATAATCAGGTGGTGGCCTTCCTGGACGCCGCGACCTGGCTGGCGCAGATCGTGATGTTCCTGCTGCTGGGCCTACTGGTCTCGCCGAGCCGGCTTGGCGCCAGCGTGCTGCCGGCAGTGGGTGTCGCATTCGTGCTGATGCTGGTGGCGCGGCCGATCGCGGTGTTCGTGTGCCTCGCGCCGTTCCGCTTCAACTGGCGTGAAAAGATCTTCATCGCCTGGACCGGCCTGCGCGGCGCGGTCGCGATCTTCCTGGCCTCGATCCCGATGCTGGTGGGACTGTCGAAGGCCTATCTCTATTTCGACGTCGCCTTCGTCGTCGTCATCATCTCGCTCCTGCTGCAAGGCTGGACCCTGGCGCCGGCCGCGCGCAAGCTGCATGTGGCGCTGCCGCGCGCCGAGCGCGGCCCGCGGCGTGTCGAATTGGACTTGCCCGGCCAGCTCGAGCAGCAGCTCGTCGGCTATCCGGTGCGGCCCAAGAGCCTGTATTTCCGCCGCGGCCTGATCCCGTCCTGGTCGAAGCCGACGCTGGTGATCCGCAACGAGAACATTTTGACGCCGACGGAAGCCGAGCCGATCGCACCCGGCGACTACATCTATCTGCTGGCGCCGCCGGAAAAGGCCGAATCGCTCGACCGCTTCTTCGTCGACATGCAAGCGAGCACCGCGCCCGATCCGCATCTGCTCGGCGACTTCATGGTCTCCGGCGAGCACACGCTCGCAGAGCTCGCCGAGATCTACGGCGTGAAGGTGAGCGAGGACGAGGGCAAGCTGACGCTCGCCGACTATTTCGACGTCCATCTCGACCGGGCGCCGAAAGAGGGCGCCGAACTTGCGCTGGACGAGATCGTGCTGGTCGCGCGCAGCATCTCCGGCGGCCGCGTCAACGTTGTCGGCCTCCGCCTGCCGGAGGACGAGGAAACGCCCGCGGTATTGACGCGCAGGCAAGCGCTACGGCGCAAGCTGGCGGAGCTGTGGACCTCGGTGGCGGGGATTTAGCGGCGTTTCGCGCGTCGTGGCTGTGAGAGTCGTTGAAACGATATGCCTCCCCAGTGTCGTCCTGGCGAAAGCCAGGACCCATTACCACCGGCAGCCGTTTTGTGAAGATTCGTGGTGACGATCCGTTCCAACGAATCCACCCTGGGGTAATGGGTCCTGGCTTTCGCCAGGACGACGGCGGAGACCGGTGGCGACAGCGCGGGAACCGCCACCAAATCGCCGCAACCGCCGAAAGTTTCCGCTGTTTCGTGAAGTGGATAGCCGGAACGCCGGCCGGTGCCGCTTGTTCTTAGGGCGTAACGGTCAAACTATTCGACAGGAGCAGTCCATGCGAAAACTCATCTTGCCGGCCATCGTCGCGATCGGCCTCGGATCGGCTGCGCCGGCGATGGCTTATGATACAGGCGACCAGGTATCGATGCAGGCCGCGCTCGATGTCGCCACCGATATCGGCGTCATGACTGTCTCGCACACCGAGTTCCTCGGCGACGAATGGCAGATCGAAGGCCGCGACCGCGCCGGCCGCTGGATGCAGGTCTACGTGGACGCCCGGACGGGCGAGGTGCGTAACGTCGATCGCGGCTGGTAGTGGCGGTTATCCGTAACGGTGTCGGCGAGGATCACTCAGCCGGCACCGCCGTCACCCAATGTCGCGCGATTGCCGCTCGCGGCGCGACCCAGGCGGCACTGCTGCCGGTGACATGCGCAAGGATCCGCTCCAGAGCGCCGATCCGGCCGGGGCGGCCGATCATGCGCAGATGCAGGCCGATCGACATCATCTTCGGCGCCGTCTCGCCTTCGCGCCTCAGCCACTCGAACGCGTCGATGACATAGTCGGCGAAGTCGGCGCCGTTGAAGCGCGAGGCGTTGTAGTACTGCATGTCGTTGGTGTCGAAAGCGTAGGGCAGCACCAGATGCTGCTTGCCGGCAACCTCCCTGTAATAGGGCAGGTCGTCATTATAGGCGTCGCTGTCGTAGAGGAACCCGCCGTGCTCGACCAGCAGGCGCCGCGTGTTCGGTGAAGTCGCTGAACGCGTGTGCCAGCCGACCGGGCGCTGCCCGGTGGCGCGCTCGATCGCCACCACTGTCCTGGCAATGATTTTGCGCTCGCTGACTTCGTCCATGTCGGCGTGGCTCTGCCAGCGCCAGCCATGGGCCGACACCTCATGGCCGCGGGCAATGGCATCGCGCGCCAGCTCCGGCGAGCGTTCGACCGCGCGGCCGCAGGAGCTCACCGTCGCCTTAACACCGTATGCGTCGAACAGGTCCATGATGCGCCACCATGCAGCGCGCGTGCCGTATTCGAAATGACTGTCGATGCAGGAATCCGGGCCGTCGAGCTTGTGGACCACTTCGTAGATCGCCTCGTTGCCGGCATCGCCGTCGTTGACGGAAAACTCCGAGCCTTCCTCGAAATTCACCACCAGCGACACCGCGACGCGCGCGCCGTTCGGCCAGTGCGGGTTGGGCGGCTTGCCGCGATAACCAGCGAAGTCGCGTTGTGAGACGGGTTGATTCGCTTCGCTCATGGATCAGTCCGAAGTTCCGGCCATGCGATGCAGGCCGACGACGCGGTCGCTGACGAACAGCAGGATCACCGTGCCTGACAGGATGAGGGTGGAGAGCGCCGCGAGCGTCGGGTCGGGCGCCTCCTCGATATATTGCAGCATGCGGATCGGCAGCGTCTTGGTGCGGACGTCGGCGAGAAAGATCGACACCGGATAATTGTCGAACGAGGCCAGGAACGAGAATATCCCGGCGATCAGGAACGATGGCGCCAGCGCCGGCACCATCACCCGCAGCACGCTGCCGGGATAGGTGCAGCCGAGCGTCCGCGCCGCCTCGATCAGCGTGAAGTCGAACCGCGCGAGACCGGCGATCATCGTGCGCGCGACGTAGGGCAGCGTGATAACGAGATGCGCGACCAGCAGCGTCGCCCAGGGCGTGGTGAAACCGACGGCGCGAAAACCTTGCAGCAGCGCGATGCCGAGCACGAGGCCCGGCATCATCAGCGGCGAAACCAGCGCGGTCGCAAAGATGTTTGCGCCCGGCAGCTTTCCGCGCGCGATCGCGATCGCGGCCAGCGTTCCGCAGACCAGCGAGATCGCCGTCGACAGCAGCGCGATCTGAAGCGACAGCAGCAGCGACGGCCAGAAGCCGTCGAGCCGGCCGATCTTGCCGTACCAGCGCGTCGATGCACCCGTGAGCGGCAGGTCGAACACCGGCGTCGGCGAGAAGCTTGCCGCTGCGATCACGAGCAGCGGCGCGATCAGGAACAGGGCCAGCCCGATGGCCATCACCCAGCAGACGATGATCGCGGCGCGTGTCATCACTTCGGCTCCCGCGACAGCCGCGCACTGAACGCAACGACGGCAATCGCTATCGCCAGCAGCACGACGCCGGCAGCGGCGCCGAAGCCGGGTTCGCGCGCCAGCAGATAGGCCTTTGCGATCGCGGTCGCGAGCGTCGGATATTTTTCGCCGATCAGGAGCGTCGGCACCACATAGGCGGAGACCGAGAGCGAGAACACCAGCGCCACGCCGGCGATGATGCCGGGCAGGGTCAGCGGCAGGATGACGCGGACAAACGTCACGAGCGGCGAAGCGCCGAGTGTCGCGGCGGCTTCCGCATAGCGCGGATCGAGCTGGGCCACGATCGCGTAGATCGGCAGGATCATGAAGGGCAGAAAGATGTTGACGGCGCCGACGATCAGCGCGGTCTCGGTAAAGATCATCCGGATCGGGTCTTCGATGATGCCGAGTGCGATCAGCGTCTCGTTGACGATGCCGTCGCTACGCAACAGGATCGTCCAGGCGAACGCCTTGACGATGACGCTGGCCGCCAGCGGCAGGAACAGCGTCGCCAGCAGCACCGAGCGCAAGGCGCCGCGGGCGCGCGCCAGCGCGAAGGCGGCGGGATAGCTGATCAGGAAAGCGATCAGGGTCGTCAGCAGCCCGAGCCGCAAGGAATTCCAGACCACGCCCAGATAATAGGGCGTGCCGAGCAGGCGCCTGTAGTTGGCGAAGGTCAGCCCGTTGGCATCGACGATGCTGACGCCGAGCAGCAGCACCAGCGGCAGCGCGAACACGCCGGCGATGATGACGAAGGACGGCAGCACGAATCCGATGGCGGCGAGCCGCTCGCGATCGATCGAAGGCGCTGCCACAGGCGCCGGAAGGGCCGCCTCGGTCATGCCTGCGCCTCCATCGGAAATGCAAAGGTCTCGGTCACCGGCCAGCTCAGGCGGATCTCGTCATGCACATCAGGGATCGCGCCGTCGCGCCCGGAGAGTTCGGCGAGCAGGCTTTCGCCGGCCCCGGCATCGACCTCGACCAGCGTGCGCGAGCCCTGGAACACCACGGAGCGGACCCGGCCCGCGGCCGTATTCGCTTCGCCTTGCTCGCCGATCCGAAGCTGCTCGGGGCGCGCTGCGACGATGACGGGCGAACCCGCCTGGAAATTGCCGAGCGCCGACAAGCGGCCGACCTTGGTCTCGACCTCGACCTTGCCGTTGCCAGCCGCCAGCACTGTGCCGGCAATCCGCGTCGAGAGCCCGACGAAGTTGAGTGCGAACAGGCTTGCGGGCCGCAGATACAGCTCGCGCGGCTCGGCGAGCTGCTCGATCCGTCCCTTGTTCATGACCGCGACGCGGTCGGACATGGTCAGCGCCTCGTCCTGGTCATGCGTCACGAAGATCGCGGTTGCCTTCACGTCCTGGAGCAGGCGGCGCAGCTCGACCTGCATCTCCTCGCGCAATTTCCGATCGAGCGCGGACAGCGCCTCGTCGAACAGCAGCACGTCAGGCTCGACCGCGATGGCGCGCGCCAGGGCCACGCGCTGCTGCTGGCCGCCCGACAGCGCCGAGATGCGCCGTCCCGCGAGATGGCCGAGCCTGACCAGCGACAGCGCGCGTTCCACCGCGGCGTCGATCTCGCGCTTGGCCGCGCCGCGCACCTTCAGCCCGAATGCGATGTTGCCGGCGACGGTGAGATGCGGAAACAGCGCGTAGCTCTGGAACACCACGCCGACATTGCGCTTGTGCGGCGGCACGTGGGTGATGTCGCGCCCGGCGAGCTCGACCTTGCCGGTGTCGGGCTGCGCCAGGCCGGCAATGGCGCGTAGCAGGGTGGTCTTGCCGCAGCCGGAAGGGCCGAGCAGCGTCACCAGCTGGCCGCGGCGAATGGTCAGGTCGATATGGTCGAGGACCGTCGTCGGTCCGTATTTTTTGGAGACGCTGCGGACGACGAGATGCGGGCTGCTCTCGCTCATGTCATCTCCTTGCTCCAGCGGTCGACCCAGGAGGCGCGGTTCTTGGCGACGAAGGCCCAGTCCGGCGCGAACAGCGAGGCGGGATCGGGGAAGCCTGCCGGCGTCGGCGTGCCCTTGTTGGTCGGCGCAACAAAGGCCTTGTCGGCGAGGATGGTCTGCGCCTCCGGGCTCAGGAAGAAATCGATCACGGCATCCGCAAGATCGCCGGCCGGTGCACCGGCCACCTTCGCGATGCCCGAGGGCATCGCAAATCCGCCATCCTGGGGCACGGCGAGATCGACCGGTGATCCCTCCGCCTTGCGGATCAGTGTGTAGGCGGAGAACTGGCCGCCGATCATCCAGGCCTCGCCCTGCTCCATCAGATTGATGGCCTGCGGCGCGTTGGTGTAGACGTTCAAGAGGTTGGCCTTCAGTTCCTTCGCCTTCTTGAAGGCGGCGTCGATCTCGTACTGCGCCTCCTTGTAGGGCTTGCCGGTCTCGAGATGCGCGGCCGCGAGCAGCGTCCAGAAGCCTTCGGTGTTCGACAGCGACGGCACGATCACCTTGGAGGCGTATTTCGCGTCCCACAGGTCGGACCATTTGGCGGGCGCGGTCTTCATGCGCTTGGTCGAATAGGCGATGCCGGCCCAGGGCCGCTGATAGTTCGCCCACATGCCGTCCTGATGCACCGAGCCGTCGACCAGCTTGCCGAGGTTGGCGATGGACGATGCCGACATCTTGGTGATCAGGCCGTCGGCGGCGGCCGGCAGCATCACCGGATCGTCCATTATGACGACGGAGATTTTCGGCGCCGCCTTGTCGGCCTGCATCTTCTGGAGATTGGTCAGCGAGTTGGTGCCCTCGTAGAGCACCTTGCAGTCGAGCTTCTTCTCCAGCACCGGAAACAAATCGGCGTTGAAATATTTCGCGGCGCCCGCGGGGCCGCCGACGACGATCTCCCTGGGCGCGGCGCGCAGCCGCGCCGGGGCGGCGATGATCGCGGCCAAGGCCACGCCGGATGTCAAAACGCTGCGTCGGGAGGGGGTGTGCATGGGCATGTCCCGTTTGTTGTGCGTAAAGCTTGCAACGAAGACGCAGCAAGCGCCATGCCAAATGTGCACATTTTCAGAAAATAGATATAAATCAACAACTTAAGTAAACGATGATTTTGACACCTGCACGAGGCCTGCATCGCCGCGCGGCAAATGTGCACATTTTTTGGAGGTGACGCTGCGCAGCCTTTAGGCCTAGCTACCGCCATGGCGACGCAGCACAGGCGAAACGGCAAGGGAAACGGCAAGAGAAACGGCAAGGCCAATCCGGCGGAGGACGAGGCGGTCTATCAGGCCATCTTGCACGCGCTGCTGGAGGGCAAGCTGAAGGCCGGGGCGAAGCTCGCCGAGCCGCCGCTCGCCGGGATATTTGGCGTCTCGCGCGAGCGCATCCGTAAGGTGCTGCATCGGCTCGGTGCCGAGCGGCGGCTGGAGATGATCCCCAATCGCGGCGCCCGCGTGCCGCGCCCGACGCTCGACGACGTCCGCAGCGTCTACGAGGCGCATCGCGTGCTCGAGGCCGGCGTGCTGACGCAACTCGTGCGCCATGTCGACGATGCCTTGATCAAGCGGCTGACGGCGCATCTCGCCGAGGAGCGCGCCGCCGCAACGCGCGGCGACCGTGCCGCCTCGGTGCGGCTGTCGGGCGCGTTCCACGTTCATCTGGTGGAGGCGCTCGGCAATGCGGAGCTGTCGCACTTCCTCGCCGATCTGCTCAGCCGGTCCTCGGTGATGGTCTCGGTCTACGAGCCCGCCACCGATTCGATCTGCGCCGTCGACGAGCACGGCGCCATCGTCGAGGCGCTTCGCGCCCGCGACGTCGCCCGCGCCATCGCCGTGTCTCGCGAGCATTTCCTGCATGTGGAGAGCCGCCTGCATCTGGATGACGATGCGACGCCAGCAACTGAGGATTTGACGGATGTGTTCGGCACCGTGAAGCCGAAACGGCGGAAACGCTGAACTCTCCACACGTCATTGCGAGCGCAGCGAAGCAATCCAGTCTGCCTCCGCGGAAAGACTCTGGATTGCTTCGCTACGCTCGCAATGACGGTGAGTAGCCCGGATGGAGCGCAGCGTAATCCGGGACCACCGCATCGGCGCAGCAGAACCCCGGATTGCGCTCCGCTCCATCCGGGCTACGGCCGCCTTAGGCCAGCATCTTCACTCGACCGAACGGTGTTGCGCCCCTCGCGCTCGTTGCTGCCGGTTTTTTGTCCAAATCATTGCGGCAACCTTGCGGCTCCATCCAGCGAGAACGTCGCGGATGTTTTTCTGAAAGACGCGCATTCGCGACAGACTCTCGCAATGTTGACGTGAGACTGAAGCCACTATCGGGTCAGGCTTGATCATCTTGCCGGGCTCGACATGGCTCACCTCGCGCGTGGCTCCGCATTCGACGGCGGACACGAGCAAGCGAAAGACATTTGAATGGCCTTGGTACTGACTCCCGTCTGCGAAATCGACTGCATCACGAGGGAGAGCTGGCATGTCGTCTGCTGACATCCTGCCGTTCTTCCTCGCCTGGATTCGCGATCCTCTGCGTGTCGCAGCGGTTGCGCCGTCAGGACCCGCCGCGTCGTCGCTGATGGCGCAGGAGATCACGGCCGACACCGGCCCCGTCATCGAACTCGGCCCCGGCACCGGCGTGTTCACCCGCGCATTGCTCGATCGCGGCGTCCGGCAGCAGGATCTGACGCTGGTCGAATACGGCTCCGATTTCATCCCGTTGCTGCAGCAGCGCTTCCCCGGCGCGCGCGTGCTGTGGATGGATGCGGCCTGGCTGGTGAGAGAAAAACTGTTCGACGGGGCGCCGGTCGGCGCCGTCGTCAGCGGACTCGGACTGCTCACGATGCCGCCGGGAAAAGTGCTGGCGATTCTCGGCGGCGCGTTTGCCTATCTCCGTCCGGGCGGCGCGCTCTACCAGATCACCTACGGTCCGCGCTGTCCTGTCCCTGATGAGATCCTCGACCACCTCGACCTGCAGGCAAGCTGCATCGGGCAAACCTATCGCAACCTGCCTCCGGCCTCGGTGTACCGGATCAGCCGCCGTCCCCCCCACGCGTGATCGAGGTACCATGGACACGTCGAGCACGATCGCAATGTTTCTGCACTTCGGCCTGCTGGGCATCGGTTGCCTGGCGATCGCCGAGAAATTCATTCCGCTGCTTCCGTCTTACGTTCTGCTGATGCTGCTCGGTCTCACCGTGTCCGACGGCGCGATGTTGGCCATGACCATCGTGGCGACAAGTGTTGGATCGGTCGTCGGCGCGATCGGTTGGTACGGGCTTGGCCGCGCGCTCGGCTCGCAGCGGATCGAGCGACTGGTGAGGACTTACGGCAAATACGTGCTGCTGCGGCCCTCGCTCTACCAGAAGCTCACCAACGCCTACCGCGGCAACCATTTCTGGGTCACGCTGATCGGCCAGACGCTGCCGACCGTGCGGATCTATCTGGCGTTGCCGGCCGGCGTGTTGCGGCTGGAGCCACGCGCCTTCGTCACCGCCACCGCGATCGGCACCGTGATCTGGAACATGCCGTTTCTGAGCCTTGGCTATGCGTTGCGCGGCAGCGGCCAGGATCCCGTCGGCATCGGCTTCTGGGTGGTCGCCATCCTCGTCGCCGTGGAGGTCGCGATTATTCTCGGACTTCGCTTTTACGCGCGGGCGATCGCGCGGCCGCGCCTCGCGTCGTCGCGCGCCATCACCGCCCCCAAGGCTGTGGAGGAGATCGCATGAGACCCCTGTTGTCCCGGTTCCGGTCCGGTTCGCACGCGCTTGAGCACCTCACCGCCGCGGTGCTGATTCTGCTCGCCGGCCTTCAGTTCGGCGTCGCGGCGTCCGACGGGCGGCATCGTGGCGCCCAGTTCGCGCTCCTGGTTCTTGCCGTCGGCGTCTATTGGCATCGCTCGATCTTCCGGCGCCGCGCCAACCGCGATGTGACGAAGGCGGTCGCGGGATTGGCGGAAGCTGCCGCGATGGCATTCCTGCGCGATAGCGGCGACCGATCGGCGCAGCGCCTGGACAGGGAGGCGGCTTTGCCGCCCGACGTCGTCAAGGTCAGGAGCCTGTTCATTTCCGATGTCCATCTTGGGACGAGGGGATGCCAGGCCGAGCAGCTGATCGACTTTCTCCATCACCATGACGCCGACACCGTGTTCCTGGTCGGCGACATCGTCGATGGCTGGTACCTGCGGTCGAGCTGGTATTGGCCAGGCACGCACAATGCGGTGGTGCAGGAGCTCGTCGATCTTGCGCGGCGCGGCAAGCGGCTCGTCTATGTGGCCGGCAATCACGACGAGTTCGTGCGCGACTATGTCGGCTCGACCTTCGGCGGCGTCGAGGTGGTTGAGCACGCGATCCACCGGGGCGTCGACGGCCGCGCTTATCTCGTCGTCCATGGCGATCACTTCGATCTCGTCGTACGCCACGCCCGCTGGCTGGCGCTGCTCGGCGATGTCGGCTATCGCGCGGCGCTTGCCTCCAACGTCTGGCTCAACTGGATCCGGAGCCGGTTCGGGCTTGCCTATTGGTCGTTCTCGTCCTGGGCGAAGCTGCGGGTCAAGAATGCGGTCAATCACATCGGCCGCTTCGAGGAGGTGCTGGCGTCGGAAGCAAGGCGGCACGATGCGCAGGGCGTGATCTGCGGCCACATCCACCACGCGGCCATGCATGACGAGTTCGGCATTCGCTACATCAACACCGGCGATTGGGTGGAATCTTGTACCGGTGTCGTCGAGCATCATGACGGCCGGTTCGAGATCATCCGCTGGGTCGAGGCGCGGCCACAGCAGATGTCGGGCTCGTCGAGCGTGGTGCCGTTCGCACGGGCGGTCGCCTGATGCGCGTGCTGGTGGCAACCGACGCCTGGCGCCCACAGGTCAACGGCGTGGTGCGCTCGCTCGAATATCTCGCCAGCGAAGCGCCTTCGTTCGGCGCCAGGATCGGCTTCCTCACGCCGGATGATTTCCGCACCGTGCCGCTGCCTGGCTACCGGGAGATCCGCCTTGCGCTGGCCTCTGTGGGGCGAATCGAGCGCGCGATCAAAAGCATGGGCCCGGATTCCGTGCACATCGCGACCGAGGGGCCGATCGGGTGGATCACCCGCTATGTCTGCCAGACCCGCGGCTATCCGTTCACGACAAGCTATCACACCCGTTTTCCTGAATATCTGGCGGAGCGGCTGCCGGTGCCGCTGAAGTGGAGCTATGCGGCGTTGCGCCGTTTCCACAACAGCGGCGACGGCATCATGGTCGGCTCGCCGACGCTGGAGCAGGCGCTGAAGGCGCATGGCTTCCGCAACCTGATGCCGTGGTCCCGCGGCGTCGATGCCGAGCTGTTTCGTCCCCGCAGCGTGCAGCCACTCACCTTTCCGGGGCCGGTGTTCCTGTATGTCGGCCGTCGCGGTCGAGAAGAACCTCGAGGCCTTCCTTGCCCTGGACCTGCCGGGCTCGAAGGTCGTGGTCGGCGACGGGCCGTTGCGTGCGCGCCTGCAGGCGCGGTTTCCGCAGGTCCATTTTCTCGGCACGCGAACCGGGCGAGCGCTCGCCGACGTCTACGCGTCAGCCGATGTCTTCGTGTTTCCGAGCCTGACCGATACGTTCGGGTTGGTGATCCTCGAAGCGCTGGCGTGCGGCCTGCCGGTTGCGGCCTTCCCGGTGATGGGGCCGCTCGACGTGATCGGCACGTCGGGCTGCGGCTGTCTCGATGCCGACCTGCGCCGCGCGGCGCTTGCCGCCTTGCAGCTGCCGCGCGAAAAATGCCGGGCCTATGCCCTGACTTTCACCTGGCAGGAAAGCGTGCGACAGTTTCTCGACAACGTCAGACGGGCGCATGGCATTCTGGCCGACGCCGCGCGGCCGCTGTTCGCGAGCTGAGGGACGACGGGCAAAAGACCGGTCACGTCACAAGCCCCTCACGTCAGCACCTTCACCCCGCCAAACGACGTCACGCGGCCCTGCTTCAGCATCACGATCTGGGTCGCGAGCTGGCGCAGTTCGGCGACGTCGTGGCTGACATAGACCATGGGGACGTTGGCCTCGTCGCGCAGCCGCACCAGATAGGGCAGGATCTCCAGCTTGCGGCCCTCGTCGAGCGCGCCGAGCGGCTCGTCGAGCAACAGCAGCCGCGGCCTGGACAGCAGCGCGCGGCCGAGCGCGACGCGCTGGCGCTCGCCGCCGGAGAGCTTTCCGGGGCGGCGACCCTGCAGGGCGCCGATGTCGAGCAAGTCAATGATGCGTTTGTGTTGTGCCGGATCGGAGGCGAGGCCGTTCATCCGCCTTCCATAGTCGAGATTTTGCGCGACGTTGAGATGCGGAAACAGCCGCGCATCCTGGAACACGTAGCCGATGCGGCGGCGCCAGGTCGGGACATGAATGCCGGCCGCGGTGTCGTCGACGGTCTCGCCGTCGATCACGATGGTGCCGCGGTCGGGCCGCAGCAGCCCCGCGATCATGTTGACCAGCGAGCTCTTGCCGGCACCGGACGCGCCGAACAGGCCGATGACGCGGCCTTCGCTCGCGAAGGAGGCGGTGAGCGAGAATTCGCCGAGCTGTTTTTCGATGTCGACGCGCAGCATGATCAGTTTCCGTGCAGGCGCGCGGTGGCGCGGCGGGCGAACCACTCGGCGGCGATCAGCGCGCCGAGCGCCAGCACGATCGAGACGATCACGAGCCGTCCCGCGGCGGCGTCGCCGTCCGGCGTCTGGATCAGCGAATAGATCGCCGACGAAATGGTCTGGGTCTCGCCGGGAATGTTCGACACGAAGGTAATGGTGGCGCCGAACTCGCCGATCGCCTTGGCAAAGCCCAGCACCATGCCGGCGAGCACGCCGGGCAGCGCCAAGGGCAGCGTCACCGTGAAGAACACCTTCCAGGGCGCGGCGCCCAACGTCTCGGCGGCCTGCTCGAGCCGGCGGTCGATCGCCTCGATCGACAGCCGCATCGGACGCACCAGCAACGGGAACGACATCAGGCCGCAGGCGAGCGCAGCACCAGTCCAGCGAAAGGCGAAGACGATGCCGAGCGTGTCAGCGAGGAAGCCGCCGACGAGGCCGCGGCGGCCGAAGGTGAGCAGCAGCAGATAGCCGGTGACAACGGGCGGCAGCACCAACGGCAGATGCACCAGCGCATCGAGAACCGACTTGCCCCAGAAATCACGCCGCGCGAGCAGCCATGCCAGCGCGATGCCGAATGGCGTCGCCACCAGCGTTGCAACGACGGCGACCCTGAGCGAGAGCAGGATCGCCGTCCATTCGGCGGATGAAATCTCGGACATCAAGTCGCAGACATCACGTCGCAGAAACTAAGTCGAGGGACTGATCAGGAACTTGAAACCGTATTTTTCCAAGATAGTCTTGGCGGCCGACGAGCGCAGGAAAGCGAGGTAGTCGCTGGTCTCGCCCTTCGCAATCGTGGTCGCGGCGACGGGATAGATGATCGCGGGATGCGAATCCGCCGGGAAGGTGCCGACGATCTTCACGCCGGGCTCGACCTTGGCATCGGTCGAATAGACGATGCCGAGATTGGCCTCGCCGCGGGCCACCAGCGTCAGCGCGGCGCGCACGCTCTCGGCCATGGCGAATTTCGGCTCCGCCGCCTGCCACGCTCCGAGCTTCTCCAGTGCCGCCTTGGCATATTTTCCTGCTGGCACGGACTTGACATCGCCGGTCGCGATCCTGCCGTCGCCGGCGAGTTTTGCGAGATCAAAACCCTGCGCGATGGTGACGTTGTTGATCTCTGTATCCTTCGGCGCGATCAGCACGATGCTGTTGCCGAGCAGATTGACCCGGGTCGGCTCGTTGATGGTCTTCTTGGAGATCGCGTAGTCCATCCAGTCGGTGTCGGCGGAGACGAACACGTCGGCCGGCGCGCCCTGCTCGATCTGCTTGGCCAGCACCGAGCTCGCGGCATAGCTGACGCTGAACTTGACTCCGGTCCTGGCGGTGTAGGCCGCGTCGATCTCGTCGAGCGCGTTCTTCATCGAGGCGGCGGCGAACACGGTGATGGTCTTGTCCTCGGCGGCGGCAGGCGAAAAGCTTGCGGCCGCGAGGATCGCGAAGGCGGTGAAAAGTCCGGCAATTCGAATCATGGATGCGCTCCGTGCGAGTTCGCGCGCGCGAGAAGCACGCGCAAATCTGGCGTTGGGTGGGTCATGCGTTGCGACGGGCGGAAGCGCTGTTCCACGGGTCCCCGCAGCGGCTTACGGCCGGCCGGGATATCGCATCTGCGAAGATAGCAGGCTGGGGCGCCAGGTCAAAGGCGACCGAGCGCATGAGCCGGAGAAAGTGTGGTGCGGTTTTCCGAAAAGATCATGCGCAAACAACAACATCCGCCTATTGCGCCGGCAGGATCGCGATCGACAGCGAATTGTCCTTCGCGCCGCTGACCTGGAGTACGACGGGCTGCGCCGACAGCTCGTATTTCATGATCTTGCGGATGCCGTCGCAATCGGTCGCGCCGCTGAACGCCACCGGCTTGAGGAAATGCCCGTCCTGGACCATATCGACCCACGCGCCCGTGGACAGGCTGACCGTGTAGAGCCCGGCCTTCGGCGCCTTGATGCCAGTGAAGCCGGCAAACGTGCCGTCCTTTGGCCGCGGCGAGGAAGGCGAGGATGCGCATGTGAAATCTCATCGTTGGCCACGCGCAGGCGCGGGCTGGCGGTCAGGCTTCGTTGAAAGGGATGCTCATCCCGGGATGCCGCGGGCTTACGGCACAGCGGCAGCGCATTCTATCGCATTCATGCGGCGTGAACCAGCTATCGTCGTCCTGGACAAGTGAGCGGAGCGAGCGCCGATCCAGGACCCATTACCCCAGGGAGTAGTTTAGCGAAGACATGTGATTGACAGCTTCGCGCCACAGCCTCTCCCTGGGGTAATGGGTCCTGGCTTTCGCCAGGACGACGGCAGTGGCTCTACGGCTTCGCATCGCCCGCGTGCAGCACGGCCTTGCAGGCGGCCGGCATCTGCGCCAGCGTCATCGGCGGTTTCGGCTTCGGTGGCTCCGGCGGCGGTTTCGGGTGCAGCACGGCGTCGCTGAACCAGTAGGCGAGATCGGCGGGCTTGCAGCCTTCGTCCTCGGATTGCGACGGCTGGCCCTCGCATTCGCCGGCGCCCGCCGGGCAGCGCATGCGGATATGGAAGTGATAGTCGTGCCCCCACCACGGCCGTACCTTCGACAGCCAGGAGCGGTCGCCCTTGGCCTCGCGGCACAGGGCCTTCTTGATCGCGGCATTGACGAAGATGCGCTGCACCGCCGGCTCCTGCGCCGCGTCGCGCAGCACCAGCACGTGACCAGGCGTGAACATCTTGGGATCGATGTCGAGCCGGTCCTGCCGCACCATCATCACCGCCGACATCTCCTCGCGCTCATCACGCGACAAGCGACGGTCCGGCATCGGCGTCAGCCAGATGTCGGCATCGAGGCCGATCTGGTGGCTGGCATGGCCTGACAGCGCCGGCCCGCCGCGCGGCTGGCCGATGTCGCCGACCAGGATGCCCGGCCATCCCGCGTCCTTGTGCGCCCTGGCCGCGAGACGCTTGATCAGCGCGATCATCTCGGGGTGGCCGTAGCTGCGGTTACGCGACAGCCGCATCACCTGCCAATTGTCGCCGTTGAGCGGCATCTGCTCGGCGCCGCCGATGCAGCCCTTGACGTAGGAGCCGATGACATGCGCCGGTCCCTTCGACGGCAGCAGCTTTCGTGCGAACAGCTCCTTGGCGCCAAGTTTGGGATCGTTCGGATTGGTGAGCGGCGGCAGCGGTTTTGGGGTGACGCTGCCCTTGTCCTGGGCCAGCGCGTCGCCGGCGGCCAGGAGCGTCATGACGAGCAGGAGAGGGGCGAGGCGGCGGGGACTCATGCTGACATCCTTATATCCCAACGCTGCGTCAGGGTTAAGAAACCGTCCTTCGGCTGAAATATCGTCCAAAAGTCGCAATTCCCTCGCGCGGGGCCGGCCGATTTTTAACGACGCGATAACCCTCTCACGCATTGACCAAAATTCGTGCGTGGGATGCGTACTCATTCCCTTCTGCATGCAATCGCGCGCGATTTCGGAAATGATTCAAGGCAGCGCGCAATTTTGTGCCATCTCGTTCTCCGGTGGCGACGCCGCGATGCGCCTGGCGCGCCCGTCGACGCTGCCAAGCCTCGCAAACGGGCAATAAGGGCTGCTTTCCTTGCGGCCGCCGGACCGTGCGCCCAACGCCGACCCACCCAAGATTACTTTTTTTTCAGACACTTGCTCCAAAACTGGCGGTTGCTGGGCGCGACTGGGACGAGTGAAGTTGAGTTTGGGGTCTCGAAGAACAAAACGACGAAACGGAAGCGTGCTTGCCCACACCGGCCAACGGCCGCGCAAGCCGCGCTTCGCGCGCGCGCCTCATCCTCGGCCCGAACGCGACGAAGTTCTGCAGAGCCGCGCCGAGGCGGAGGCCGCGATCGCGGAAGCGCGCAAATCCCATGAGCGCCTGCGCCAGGCCATCGAGATCCTGCCGCAGGGCATCGTGTTTCTCGATGCCGAGGGCCGCTACGTCCTCTGGAACAAGCAATACGCCGAGATCTACAGCAAGACCGCCGATCTGTTCGAGGAAGGCGCCCGCCTCGAGGACACGCTACGCATCGGTGTCGCCCGCGGCGACTATCCCGAGGCTGCCGGCCACGAGGAAGAATGGATCGCCGAGCGGCTGCAAAAACTCTATCAGCCCGGCGCGCGCCACGAGCAGCAGCTGGCGGACGGCCGCGTCATCCTGATCGATGAGCGGCTGACCGAGGACGGCGGCGTGGTCGGCCTGCGCGTCGACATCACCGAGTTGAAGCAGCGCGAGGCCTCGTTCCGCCTGCTGTTCGACGGCAATCCAGTCCCCATGATCGTCTGCGCGCTGGACGACGAGCGCATCCTCGGCGTCAACGATGCTGCGGTCGCCCATTACGGCTACAGCCGGATCGACTTCGAGCGGCTGAAAATCCGCTCCTTGCAGGCTTTCGACAGCGAGCCGCCCTGGACCACCGATCCGACCGGCGAGGAGCAGGCTGGGCGCACCTGGAAGCACGTCAAGGCCGACGGCGCTCTGATCGACCTTGCGATCTATTCCCGCGAACTGACCTATGCCGAGCGGCCCGCGGTGCTGCTCGCGCTGATGGACATCACCGAGCGCAAGCGCGCCGAGGCGCGGCTCGCCTTCATGGCCCAGCATGACGGGCTGACCGGCCTGCCCAATCGTAATCTGCTGCGCCAGCAGGTCGACGAGATGCTGCTGCATACAAGGCGCAGCACCGACAAGGTCGCCCTGCTGATGCTGGGGCTCGACAATTTCAAGGCGGTCAACGACACGCTGGGACACGCGGTCGGCGACAAGCTCTTGCGCGGCGTCGCCAAGCGGCTGCGCTCGACCTTGCGCGAGGAAGACGCGCTGGCCCGGCTCAACTCGGACGAGTTCGCGATCGTGCAGAGCGGCCTGACGCGCCCTGAGGACGCGGTGCTGCTGGCGAAGCGCTTGCTGGAAGCCATCGCCGATCCCTATCTGCTCGACGGCCATTCCGTGGTGATCGGCGCCTCCATCGGCATCGCGATGGCGCCGGGCGACGGCGATGATGCCGAAAAGCTGCTCAAGAGCGCCGGCATGGCGCTGTCGCGCGCCAAGCTGGATGCCCGCGGCACGTTCGCCTTCTTCGAGGCCGCGCTCGACGCCAAAGCGCAGAGCCGGCGCAAGATCGAGGTCGAGCTGCGCGACGCGATCCAGAACGACGTGCTGCGGCCGTACTACCAGCCGCTGATCGACCTCCAGAGCGGCCGCATCACCGGCTTCGAGGCGCTGGTGCGCTGGCCGCATGCCGAGCGCGGCATGGTCTCGCCGGCCGAGTTCATTCCGGTCGCCGAGGAAACCGGGCTGATCAATCCGCTCGGCGGGTTGATGCTGCGCCGCGCGTGCTTCGATGCCGCGACCTGGCCGGACGACGTCCGCGTCGCCGTCAATCTGTCGCCGCTCCAGTTTCGCAGCGGCAATCTGCTCTCGGTGGTCACGGACGCGCTGAAGCATTCCGGCCTGCCGCCGCGGCGGCTCGAGCTCGAGATCACGGAGACGCTGCTGCTGGAGAAGAGCGCCCAGGTGCTGGCGACGCTGCATGCGCTGCGCGCGCTCGGCGTGCGCATCTCGATGGACGATTTCGGCACCGGCTATTCCAGCCTCAGCTATTTGCGCAGCTTTCCCTTCGACAAGATCAAGATCGACCAGTCCTTCGTGCGCGATCTCGGCGCCAACCGCGAGGCCCAGGCGATCATCCGCTCCATCGTCAGTCTCGGCAAAGGCCTCGGTGTCATCATCACCGCCGAGGGCGTCGAGACCGAAGCCGAGCTGAGTTGCCTCCGGGCCGAAGGCTGCGACGAAGGCCAGGGGTTTCTGTTCAGCAAGGCCCGGCCGAACGCCGAGATCGTCAGCCTGCTGGCTGCGCAGCGCGGCATCGATGCCGTGGACGACGAGGACGCCGCGCTGGTGGCGTGATGCTGCAGTTCGCCATGAATTTCCTAAGGTAAGGGACGCGCTGCTCTTTCACTCCCTCGCCCCGTTCTTACGGGGAGAGGGTGGGGTGAGGGGCGCCTCCGCGAGCTCGGCTCGAAGTATATGCGCCCATCATGCGCGTCGGATCGACCTTTGCTCTGGTCGGCATGTTGCCTTGCCCCTCACCCGGATCGCGCCGGACGATGCTTCGCATCGCCGGGGACGATCCGACCTCTCCCCGCAAAGAGCGGGGAGAGGTTGAGCAAGCCCGCCGGCCTTCAATTGCTCGTCAAAATCACCCTGCCGACATCCTCGTAATGCGTGTCGCGCGCCTGGATCTGCTGGGCGATGGCGTGCATGTCGCGAAACCGGCGTTCGAACGGATGACTGCGGAACACCGCGGTCGCACCCGCCATGTGATAGGCGGTGTCGACCACTTTTGCCGATTGGTGGATGGTCCAGGTCGCGGCGAGCCTGATAGCGCTGCGCTGCGCCGCGCTGAACTCCCCGGTCGCGCCGAGATCGCGCCACATCGCATTCGCTGTGGCATACAGGTACGCGCGCGCGGCACGCAAATCACCCTCGGTGCGGCCGATCAGGCCCTGGACCGCCTGATTGTCGCGCATGGCGCTTGCCGCCAGCGACGGATGCTTTCCACGCGCCAGCGCGATCGCCGCATCCAGCGTGGCGCGCGCCACGCCGAGCGAGACCGCGGCAAAGCCGAGGCTGAAGGCCGAGCCGGTGCCGATCCTGTAGAGCGGCCCCTGCTCGCGCAGCGCGGACGGCACGTCACGAAACGCAGTGAAACGTTCGGGAATGAAGAGATTGCTCACCTCGTAGGAATCGGTGCCGGTGCCGGCAAGCCCGATCGCTTGCCAAACGTCGTGCAGCACGGCGCTCGTCGCAGGAAACAAAATGGTGCGCACCTCCGCCGACCCGTCGGCATTCTTGCGCGGCGAGCCGTCGCTGCCGACAATTCGGACATGCGCCCCAAGCCAGCTCGCCTGCCGTGAGCCCGAGGCAAAATCCCAGCGCGCCGTGACGCGGTAGCCGCCCTCGACCGCCCGCGCCTCGTGCGCAATCGCGCCCCAGGCGAGGATGCCGGGCTGTGTGTTGAAGATCTCCTGCGCGGTGTCGTGGTCGAGCGAAGCCGCGATCATCGCGCAGACGCTGCATTGGCCGAGGCACCAGGCGGTGGAGGCATCCGCTTTCGCGATCTCCTCCAGTATCTGCATGAAGGCTTCCGGCGCAGCCTCGGCGCCACCAAGACTCTGCGGCAGTAGCGCGCGATAGAGCCCGTTCTCGATCAGCGCGTCGACGACAGCCGGCGTCAGCCGCCGTGTCCGCTCGATCTCGTCAGCCTCGCCCGAAATGAGCGGCGCAAGTGCGCGGGCACGTTCGACGAGGCCAACTCCGGGCGTTGCGTTCATGCGCGTTTCCTCGCCCATTCTGTCGTGAGCGGCAAGAGACGCGATGGTGATCTATCTGGCGGGGAGGATCAAGGTGGTGAGGCCGCCATTCCGGGGAGCGCAAACCTGAAGTGCTGAATCCAGAGATGATGGCGCAAGCTTCCAGAAGCGCGCGCCGGCCCAAGAAACAAGTCCGGCCGCTCGGACGTTATCGCCTTTGAGAAGAACATGATATTCTTCCAGAACAGGCAGCGATTTTGGCCTCCAACCGGCAGCGGCAAATGTCCTCGTCTGATGCCCCGATGAAACGCACTGACGCAGCCCGCCGAGGGCGGAGAAGGGGGAAGACCCTACTGCTGATTTTGGCCATTGGATTTCTCGTTTTCGGAGCCGCTGCGGGCACACTGTATTATGCGCTGCGGCCGATAACTCTCCGGATTGCCGTCGGACCGCCTGGAAGCAACGATCACAAAGTGGTCGAGGCGATGACCGAGGCCTTTGCCAACGAAAGCAGGACCGTGAGACTGTCTCCGATCGCGACTGCCGGGGCGGCCGAAGCTCTCGCTCTGCTCGGTGCCGGCAAGGCCGACCTTGCGGTCGGTCGCGGCGATCTGGAGATGCCGGCGGACGCGCAAACAGTCGTCATCTTGCGCAAGAATTTCGTCGTGCTGTGGTCTTCTCCGGGACCTGCGGCTAAGGGCTCCAAGCGAAAGCCCGCGCCGAAAATCAAGGAGGTCGCCGATCTCGCCGGGCGCAAGGTGGGGGTGATCGGCGCGACCCCGGCAAACGCCGCGTTGCTGAGAGTCATCCTGAGCGCCGCCGGTGTGCAGCCGGACAAGGTCACGGTCACCCAATTCGGCACGGGTCAAATCGACGAACTGGCGCGCGACCCGACCCTCGACGCCTTCATGGCGGTCGGCCCGCTCGACAGCAAGATAACCGCCGACGCGGTCGCCGCAACCGCCCGGAGGCGCGGCGAGCCGAAATTTCTCGCGATCGACGCATCGGAAGCAATCGCCTTGAAGCATCCGCGTTATGAATCGGAGGAAATTCCGCCAAGCATTTTCAATGCGAGTCCAGCCTGGCCGGATGACAAGGTGGAGACTGTCAGTGTCAGCCATTTGATCGTCGCACGGAAAGCCTTGTCCGAAACGACAGTGGCGGCGTTTTACCGCCAGCAATTCGCGCTCCGGCAGGCGATTGCAAGGCAAGTGCCTGGCGCCGCGCAAATCACCAAGCCGGACACCGAGAAAGAAGCCGAGCTGCCGGTACACCGGGGAGCGGCGGCCGTGATCGACGGAACTGAGCGCACCTTCCTCGACAGATATGGCGACTACTTCTGGTTTGCGCTCCTGCTTCTCTCCGGGATTGGTTCGGCCGGCGCTTGGCTGCGTCAATATCTAAATCGGGATGAAAGGGACGAGAACACCAGCCATCGCAACAGAATTCTGGCCATGGTTTCCAAGGTGCGCACCGCGGAATTCGATCACGAACTGCTGGCCATGCAGCAGGAGGTCGACGCCATCATCGAGGAAACGCTCGGCTGCTACGATGACGGCGCCGTCGAGGAGGAGGAACTGGCAGCCTTTGGCCTGGTGCTCGAACTGTTCGATCATGCCCTCGTCGAGAGGCGCGCAGCGTTGCAAACGGCTCCTTCGAACGTGCTCGCCGCGCGGCGGTAGGCGAAACTGGCCTTGGTATCTTAGCTTCGCTTCCTCCGCAGCTTCGATCGGTCTGGATCGTAGGATGGGTAGAGCGGAAGCGAAACCCATCAAACGTCATGATACTACGTCCGCCCGCCAGAGCGATGGGTTTCGCAAGAGCTCAACCCATCCTACGAGCGTCATCGAGCAATCGCTCCATGATGATCGTGCGTTCGTCACCATGATAGCTGTCGCGCACGGCGTTGAACCCGAGCGAGGCATAGAAAGTCTCGGCAGTGACCGAGGAGGAAACAGTCAACGAGGCAATGTCTCGCTCGCGCGCGGTGCGCTCGATCGCGGCCATCAGCAGCTTGCCAATACCGCTGGCTTGAACGTCGGGAGCCACGAAGACTGTACGGACCACGCTTCCGTCAAGGCTTGCTGTTCCAACCACGCGGCTGCCAAGAGTGGCGACGAAGACGGCCCGTTTCCCGATCAGCTGCAGCACGGAGTCTGCACTGAAGCTCCGTCCGATGCGCTCGATGATCTCGTCCGTATAGTCCTTCGCATTGGTTTCGCGGAGCGCACGCAAGATCACGCCGCTGATCTCCTCGGCGTCCTCATCACGCGCCGGCCGGATCGTGCATTGCATGGATCGCTCCAGCGAAGTCTCTGGTCAAGACCGGAAGTTACGCGGCAGCCTTGGCAATCCGCTGGTCGTGCAATCCGGATTAATGCTACCAGAATGTAGCACAATCAGAGGTGGCGCCCAGAGTCACGTCATGAAGAAGCTAACCCGCAGCAATGTTCGTGTTTTCGCGGCTGCTGCCGACGCCGAGGGGCCGCCCATGCAGAAGCTCGAGCACGCGCCCATGCGCGACATTGTGGACGCTTTGGCCGAAGGCCGGATCACCGCCACGGCGCTGACTAAAGCCTATCTCGCGCGCATCGAGACCTACGACCGCAATGGGCCCATGCTCAACTCGGTCCGCGCGCTCAATCCCGATGCGCTCACGGTGGCGGGCAGGCTCGACGGTACGAAGCCTTCGGCCAAACGGCCGCTAGCAGGCGTTCCGATCCTGCTGAAGGATAATATTGCGACCGGTGACAAGCAGCCGACGACCGCCGGCGCGCTGGCGCTGGAGGGCGCGCGCGCCAGGGACGACGCCACCCTCATCAAGCTGCTGCGTGACGCAGGCGCGGTGATCCTCGGCAAGGCGAACCTGACGGAGTTCGCCAATATGCTCGCTATCGACATGCCCTCGGGCTATTCGTCGCTCGGCGGCCAGGTCAGGAATCCCTACGTACCGGCGCTCGCCGACGATCACGGTATCCCGCTCATAGACCCGGGCGGATCGAGTTCGGGTTCGGCGGTCGCCGTGGCGGCAGGTCTGTGTGCGGCCTCTATTGGCACCGAGACGTCCGGCTCCCTGCTGCATCCGGCGAGCCGGAATGGCCTCGTCACCGTGAAGCCGACGGTCGGACTGATCAGCCGAGCCGGCATCGTGCCGATCTCGCACAGCCAGGACACAGCGGGGCCGATGACGCGCACCGTGCGAGACGCGGCGATGCTGCTGAACGTGCTGGCTGCAAAGGACCCGCTCGACCCCACGACGGAGCGGCAGCGTAGGCCGGCCGATTACACCGCCGATCTCGCGCGCGATGCGATGAAGGGCGCGCGGATCGGCGTGCCGAGCGACCCCGCCGATCCGCTGAACGATTGCTACTACGGCAAGTTGCCGCCGGACGGGGCCAAGCTGATGGCCGGCGTGATTAAGGTGCTGGAGGATATGGGCGCCGGCATCGTGCGGGCCAGCATGCCGGCGGCCGGCTGGCTGAGCGGACCAGGCACGACCATGGCTGTGCTCAATCGCAATCCTCTGAGCGGCAACAAAGGCAATGCGGTCGCACGGCCGATTGTTTTCCTCTATGAGCTTAAGCGTAATCTCAACCTCTACCTGAAGGACTGGGCGACCGACACCGACGTCAAGTGCGTCGCCGATGTGGTTGCCTTCAACGAGGCGAATGCCGGCAGGGCACTGCGCTTTGGCCAGGACCTGTTCCTCGCCGCCGACGGGACGAGGGGCGATCTGAGCGAGCGCGAGTACAAGTCAGCCCGCGCCATGGACCTGCTCTCGGCTAAGACGCGTGGTATGGACGCCTACATGAAGCAGCACAAGCTGGACGCTGTCCTGTTCCCCGGCGCTATGGGCGCAGCGATCGCCGCCAAAGCAGGCTATCCCAGTGTCATGGTGCCCGCAGGCTTCGTCTCGGGGACCGACGACAAGGACACGCCCGACTATCCGCTCGGCATCACCCTCGCAGGGACAGCCTGGAGCGAGCACAAGCTGCTGCGCCTAGCCTTCGCCTTCGAGCAGGCGACCAGCTTCCGCAAGCCGCCGCCCGATCTCGCTGTTTAGCTTCGTGTTCTCTACGAATTCACTGGCCGTGAATGGTTCGTCGTCAAGCTGATCTGCCCAATCAGCCCCGGGGCATTCCACTTCCGATCGCAGCCGCGGCCATGATGCCATTCTGCCCGTGTTTTGCCCGACGTGTCAAAACGGGTTTCGTGTAATCAGAAAAACTGAATGCAAACAACCTCATGCCTACTGTGCATGGGGTTGTTTTGCGTTTTTTTGTTTGTCGACCACGAAAGGCTCGGGTCGGAACGGTCTCGTCCCGAAACTCTTGCTGTCACCCTGGTCGCAACGGCGCGGACCCCCGCCTCAGCTATCCACCTTCAGCGCGGCAATAAAAGCTTCCTGCGGGATGTCGACCTTGCCGAACTGCCGCATCTTCTTCTTGCCTTCCTTCTGCTTCTCCAGAAGTTTTCGCTTACGGGTGATGTCGCCGCCGTAGCACTTTGCGGTGACGTCCTTGCGCAGCGCGCGCACGGTCTCGCGGGCGATCACCTTGCCGCCGATCGCCGCCTGGATCGGGATCTGGAACATGTGCGGCGGGATCAGCTCCTTCATCTTCTCGACCATGGCGCGGCCGCGGCCTTCGGCGCGGGTGCGGTGGACCAGCATCGAGAGCGCGTCGACCGGCTCGTTGTTGACCAGGATCTGCATCTTGACGAGATCGGCCGGCTTGTAGTCGGTGAGATGATAGTCGAACGAGGCGTAGCCCTTGGAGACTGACTTCAGGCGGTCGTAGAAGTCGAACACGACCTCGTTGAGCGGCAGATCGTATTTCACCATCGCGCGAGAGCCGACGTAAGTCAGCTCCTTCTGCGAGCCGCGGCGGTCCTGGCACAGCTTCAGCACGCTGCCGAGATATTCGTCGGGGGTGAGGATCGTGGCCTCGATCCAGGGCTCCTGGATCTCCGCGATCTTGACCACGTCCGGCATGTCGACGGGATTGTGAATCGAGATTTCCTGCCCGTCGGTCAGACTCATCTTGTAGATCACGCTCGGCGCGGTCGCGATCAGATTGAGATCGAACTCGCGCGACAGCCGCTCCTGGATGATCTCCAGATGCAACAGCCCGAGGAAGCCGCAGCGGAAGCCGAAGCCAAGCGCGGCCGAGGTCTCCATCTCGTAGGAGAAGCTGGCATCGTTGAGCCGCAGCTTGCCCATCGCCGCGCGCAAGGTCTCGAAGTCATCGGCGTCGGCGGGGAACAGGCCGCAGAACACCACGGGAATCGCCGGCTTGAAGCCCGCCAGCATCTCGGTCACCGGCTTCTTGTCGTCGGTGATGGTATCGCCGACGCGGGTGTCGGCGACTTCCTTGATCGCGGCGGTGATGAAGCCGATCTCGCCGGGGCCGAGCTCGTCGACCTGCGTCATCTTCGGGGTGAAGAAGCCGACGCGCTCGATGTCATAGGCCGCGCCCGTGCCCATCATGCGGACCCGGCTGCCCTTCTTCATGACGCCGTCGACGACACGGATCAGCACGACGACACCGAGATAGACGTCGTACCAGCTGTCGACCAGCAGCGCCTTCAGCGTCGCTTCGCGATCGCCCTTCGGCGGCGGCAGGCGGGTGACGATCGCTTCCAGCACGTCGGGCACGCCGAGGCCGGTCTTGGCCGAGATCATTACGGCGTCGGAGGCGTCGATGCCGATGACGTCCTCGATCTGCTGTTTGACCTTCTCCGGCTCTGCCGCCGGAAGGTCGACCTTGTTCAGCACCGGAACGATCTCATGCCCCGCATCGAGCGCGTGGTAGACGTTGGCGAGCGTCTGCGCTTCGACGCCCTGGCTGGCGTCGACCACCAGCAGGGAACCCTCGCAGGCCGCCAGCGACCGCGAGACTTCGTAGGCGAAGTCGACATGGCCGGGCGTGTCCATCAGGTTGAAGATGTAGTCCTTGCCGTCCTTGGCGCGGTAGGCGAGCCGCACCGTCTGCGCCTTGATGGTGATGCCGCGCTCGCGCTCGATGTCCATGGAATCGAGCACCTGCTCCTTGCCGGCCATTTCGCGGTCGGTGAGGCCGCCGGTCATCTGGATCAGGCGGTCGGCCAGCGTCGATTTGCCATGGTCGATATGGGCGACGATGGAGAAATTGCGGATGTTGGAAATGGGGACGGTCGTCATGGGCGCGGGATACCACTCACATCCCCGTGCGGCAACCATATTGCTGTAATTTCAGGGTCTTTGTTCACGCCAAGCTGATTCCACGAAGGCCCAAAACGCGCTACGCAACGGCCCATGTCCACGACCTCGATCCCGTCTGCCCGAGCGCGCGCGAAGACCCGGGTGAGCTATGCCCGCTTTCGGGCATGGCTGGTTGCCAGCGCGACCCGCCCCGAGGCGCGGCTGTGGCTGGTGATCCAGCTTGCCATCCTCCATGCGGTGCTCTGGACCTTCATCCTGATCAATCTGAAGGCCGCGCAGGACGTTCACATGGACGTCGCAGAAGCCTGGGGCTGGGGGCAGAAATTGCTGTGGGGCTATGGCAAGCACCCGCCGCTGTCGGGCTGGGTCGCCGGCCTCTGGTTCACAGCGCTCCCGCCGACCGACTGGGCGACCTATGCGCTGGCGATGGCGACCGTCAGCGTCGGGATGGTGATCTGCTGGCTCATCGCGCTGCGCGTCGTGGATGCGCGGCGCGCGTTCCTGGTCGTGGTGATGGTCGCGCTCTACCCGATCTTCAATTTCAAGGGTTTCAAGTACAATCCCGACCTGCTCCAGCTCGTCACCTTGCCGCTTCTCGTGCTCGCTTATCTCAATGCGTTCGAGAAGCGGAGCTGGCAATCCGGAGTCTGGCTCGGACTTGCCGGCGCGCTGGCGCTGATGACCAAATACTGGGTGCTGACCATGATCGGCGCCATCGGGCTTGCCGCGCTGATCCATCCGGAGCGAATGAGGTTCCTGTCGTCGCCGGCGCCATGGGTGGCGATCGCGACGATGGTCGTGGCGATGATCCCGCACGTCGTCTGGCTGGCGCAGGCGCATTTCGTGCCGCTGACCTATGCGGGCGACACCTACAGCCTCGAGGACAGCGGCCAGGTGCATCAGCTCGTGGCCGGCTATGCCCTGCATAATGTCGCGCTGCTGGCGTTGCCGGTGGCGCTGGCCGCGCTGGCGATGGCGCTGGTGCCGCACTGGTTCAGGCTGCTCCTGCGTGCGCCCTTGCGCATCGTCACGCGCGCCTGGGCGCGCGGCGCGAATTCCAGCGTGAACCTTTCGCAGGCGCGCAACGTCTGGATCGTTCAGATCATCGTCGCGGTCGGGCCCGCGCTCGGCGCGCTGGCTTTCAGCATCTACATGAAGACCGATTGGGGCATCTCGCTGTTCTTCCTGGTGCCGCTGGCGCTGGTCGCGATCCCGGCGTTGCGGGTGCAGAGCGCGACATTGTTCAACATTGTCGCGATCTGGCTCGTACTCAGCGTCGCCACGCTCATTGCCTCGCCCTGGATCGCCGCGCGCGAGATGGCCGCCAACGCCGGCAACACGGCGACCTATGGCGCGCGCTCGGATCTCGCGCGCGAACTGACGCAGGCCTGGCACGCGCGCTTCGCCTCGCGCTGGGCGGTCGTCGCCGGCACCATGGAATCGATCCAGCCGATGGTGTTCTACAGCCCGGATCATCCGGCCGCGTTCACGCCGCTCGAAGCCTGGGGTTCCGGGCTGACCTCGCCCGATGACGTCAAGAGATACGGCTTCATCGGGGTGTTCGATCCGACCGACGGCCGCCTGCCGGCGTTCGAGAAATGGGTGTCCGAGGTTGCGCCGAACGCCGAGCGCATCGTGATGACGACGCGCCGCTTCACCCACGGCAAGGCCGGTCCGTCGATGAGTTGGAACATCTACATCGGCCCGGCGGCGAAGTGATCGAGGCGAAGCCGCCTAAATCCCTTCCTCGTTGAATTTGCTCTCGACGAGTTCGGTGATCGCCGCGAGCGCGGCTTCGGCATCATCGCCGGCAGCCGCGACCGTAATGGTCGTGCCGGGCCCGGCGGCGAGCATCATCAGGCCCATGATCGAGGTGCCGCCGACGGTTTCGCCGCCGCGCGTCACCCAGACCTGTGCGTTGAAGCGCTCGACGGCCTGGACGAACTTTGCGGAGGCCCGCGCGTGCAGGCCGCGCTTGTTGATGATCAGGAGGTCTTTGGAGATCGCGCCCGCGGTCGCGCCCGTCCCGGCTTGCGGCGCCTCGTCGCTCATTTGCCGGCGAGCACGCGGCTGGCGATGGTGACGTATTTGCGGCCGGCTTCCTGGGCCATCGCGATCGCGTCGGGCAGCGGACGCTCCTCGCGCACCTTGGCAAGCTTCACCAGCATGGGAAGGTTGATGCCCGCGAGCACCTCGACCTTCGGCCGGCTCATGCAGGATATTGCCAGGTTGGACGGCGTGCCGCCGAACATGTCGGTGAGGATCGCGACGCCGTCGCCGGAATCGACGCGGTTAACCGCCTCGATGATGTCGCTTCGGCAGAGATCGGAATCGTCTTCGGCGCCGATCGTGATCGCTTCGATTTGCTTTTGTGGGCCCATGACATGTTCAAGCGCTGCCTTGAATTCGTCGGCAAGGCGCCCGTGGGTCACAAGTACTAGACCAATCATCGGAAAACTCCTCGCGGGCGCTTTTGGTGCACCGCACGAACGCGCCACTTTGACCATCCAGAGCCCCCGCGCAAGGGGGGATGTTGCGTATCTCCCTGAATCTAGACGGATGGATGAGGGGAGCTGCGCCGGTCTATTCGGTCGCGATAGTGGGGTTCATATGGTTACCATTTCCCTTCAAACAATCGCCTGAAGGGCTAACGGAAGATTAACTCTTGGTAGTGGTCAAGGCCGCAACAACCAGAGGGAGGGGCGAATAGTCGCGGGCGACCGGGATTCGCGGTATTTCGACACCGAAAATGCTTGTTTTCAGGGATTCTGCCGGTGGCAGCCGCTCCGCGTCCGCTCCGTCGAGATCGACCACGAGGCCGACGGTCGCTCGCTCCACGAAGTCGCAGCGGCGGATTCCCAGCCCCCGGATCTCGATCAGGCCGGCCAATAACGGAGCGGGGCGGACCTCAATTTCGCGGCCGAGTGTCGCCAGATGGACACGGTCATCGCCGACCAGAACGGCCCTTTCGACCACGCCGCTGCGTCCCGCCATGATCAAATCGAAGGCAAGGCGCGACTTGCCGGAGCCCGAGGGCCCGCGGATCAGCACCGCCAGATCTCCAACCTTGACCGCGGAGGCGTGAATGCTGGGGCCGCCGTCGCTCATAGCGCCGGCAGCCTCACCACGAAGCGTGCGCCGACAACAGTAGGCGCTCCGTCCTCGTCCGCCGGGCCGGGGCGGTTCTCCGCCCAGATGCGTCCGCCATGGGCGTCGACGATCTGCTTGGAGATCGACAGGCCGAGGCCGGAGTTCTGGCCAAAGCCCTGATGAGGTCGGTCGGTGTAGAAGCGCTCGAAGATGCGTTCCAGCGCGTCGTCGCGAATGCCGGGGCCGTCGTCGTCGACCACGATCTCGATCTCTCCGCGCACGCGGCGGCAGGTGAGGCGCACCTTGTTGCCTGGTTCGGAAAAGGATTGTGCGTTCGAGAGCAGGTTGGAGACCACCTGTCCGAGCCGCGAATCGTGGCCGGTCACGGCGAAACTGTCGGTCGGGCTGCGGCCCTCGAAGCGCGTTTCGACCGCGACGTCATGGCCGAGCTTGGTTTCATTGGCGACGGAGACGAGTGTCGTCAGCAGGCGGCGCAGGTCGACCGGGATCGCATCCTGGCGCTGTAGTTCGGCATCGAGGCGGCTGGCGTCGGAGATGTCCGAGATCAACCGGTCGAGCCGCTTGACGTCGTGCTCGATCACCTCGAGCAGGCGCGCGCGGCTGTTCTCGTTGCGCGCCAGCGGCAGCGTCTCGACCGCGGAGCGCAAAGAGGTCAGCGGGTTCTTCAATTCGTGCGCGACATCAGCGGCGAACATTTCGATCGCCTCGATGCGGCTGTAGAGCGCGCTGGTCATGTCGCGCAGCGCACCGGAGAGATGGCCGATTTCGTCGCGACGACGGGTGAAGTCCGGAATCTCGACGCGGGTCCTGATGCGGCGGCGGATGAGCTCGGCGCTGTCGGCGAGGCGGCGGACCGGACCTGCGATCGTGCTGGCGAGCAGCAGCGACAGCATGATCATGACCGCGGCGGCGACACCGCCCACTTTAAGGATGGCCAGGCGCTCGGCGGTGACCATCTGGTCGATGTCGTCGCCTTGCGTCGACAGCATCAGCGCGCCGTGGATGGCGCGCGAGCGCAGCACGGGGACCGCGACCGAGACGATCACCTCGCCGCGCGCATTGACCCGCACCATCGAGCGCTTCTGGCCCTGGAGCGCGTCGCCCACCTCCGCATAGCCGTTGCCGTTCTCGGGCCCGAGCTCGCGATAGAGCGGCAGGTCGCCGCGGTTCAGCCAGGTGCGGACCGCGACCATGCCGCGCTCGACGATGCCCGGCTTCTCGGCGGAGAGCGACGGCAGGGGGAAGCGCACCACGGTCTCGAGGCTGCGGCTGTCGACCAGCAGGCTGCCGTTCGGGTCGTAGATGCGGGCGCGCGTCTTGGTCGGCGAGATCAGCGTGCGCAGCACCGGCGCCACGCGCTCCGGATTGATCGGAAAATCCAGCGGTGAATACTCGTCCGACCCGCCATAGGTCTCACCCGGCTTGAGGTCGAGCAGCCGGTCGGGATCGATGGTGATGGCGTTGGTCTGCACCGTCGCGGAGGCCGCGATCGCGCCGGCGATGATCTCCGCCTGCACCAGGAGGCTCTGCGCGCGCGCGTCGATCAGACCGGCGCGGAACTGCGACAGATAGAGGATGCTCGCCACCAGCGCGACGAGGCCGGCGAGGTTGAGCGAGACGATGCGGCGGGTCAGGCTCGAGAAGGACAGCGCGAAGAAGAACTGCCCGGCGCGCTTGAGCCAGCTCAGCGGCCGCCAGCCTCGCACGGCCGGCTTGTCCTCGGCCAATTGATCCGGAGCGCCGCGGGCGGTGACGTCCTCGGCGTTCTGGTTCTCGTCAGGCTGCGTTCGGTCAAGCAATGCTCACGCCCGCGTTAGGACAGCTCGTGCGAAGGTCCCCGCATCCTAGAGCCATCCCGGTCCCGATGGAATCAGAACCGAGGATGCTCTCAGTCTTTCGTGGAGGCGCGTGCGCCTCAGGCTTCCTTGAAGCGGTAGCCGACGCCGTAGAGGGTCTCGATCATCTCGAACTCGTTGTCGACCACCTTGAACTTCTTGCGCAGCCGCTTGATGTGGCTGTCGATGGTGCGGTCGTCGACATAGACCTGGTCGTCATAGGCGGCGTCCATCAGCGCGTTGCGGCTCTTCACCACACCGGGCCGGGTCGCGAGCGCCTGGAGGATTAGGAATTCGGTGACGGTCAGCGTCACCGGCTCGTTCTTCCAGGTGCAGGTATGCCGTTCCGGATCCATGCGCAGCAGGCCGCGGTCGAGCGCCTTGGCGTCGTTCTCCTTCGGCGTGACGGTCGGGTCCTTCGGCGCCGAACGGCGCAGCACGGCCTTGACGCGCTCGACCAGCAGGCGCTGCGAGAACGGTTTGCGGATGAAGTCGTCGGCGCCCATCTTGAGGCCGAACAGCTCGTCGATCTCCTCGTCCTTGGAGGTCAGGAAGATCACCGGCAGGTCGGATTTCTGCCGCAGCCGGCGCAGCGTCTCCATGCCGTCCATGCGCGGCATCTTGATATCGAGGATGGCAAGATCGGGCTGGGTGGTGCGGAAACCGTCGAGCGCGGAGGCACCGTCGGTGTAGGTCATGATGCGGTAGCCTTCGGCCTCCAGCGCGATCGAGACGGATGTGAGAATGTTGCGGTCGTCGTCGACCAAAGCGATTGTGGGCATGAGCCTCTGCTTTCTGCTTTCCGTTTGGGTCGTGGCTTGAAAACGGCGAGCAATCCACTGATGCGCCGCATACATGGGTGCCGATGTTGGCATTCGAACCTTGTCACCGAGCAATGCAAGCTAGGCTGAAGTGTGACCAAGTTCCACGAAACACGGCAGATTCGCCGCATCCCGACCCATAACCGGGCCCGGGTTTACCCGAAAAAAGGCCCTCCATGCAACCACCTGACCCGAGAAAGCCGATGCAACCGACCGCCGATTTCGACCCCGGAAGGCTCGCCAAATCGCTGCTGCGGCGGTCCCGGCAGGGGGCGCTGGCGACGCTGATGGCCGGCAGCGGCGATCCCTATTGTTCCCTGGTCAACCTGGCCAGCCATCCGGATGGCTCTCCGATCCTGCTGATCTCAGGCTTGGCCGTGCACACCAGGAACATTCTGGCCGATAGCCGGGTGTCCCTGATGCTGGACGAACGCGCGGCGGGCGATCCGCTGGAAGGCGCCCGGATCATGCTGTCCGGCCGCGCCGAGCCGGCCGGTGCCGACAAGGATCTGCTCCGGCGACGGTATCTCAATGCCCATCCCTCGGCGGAAGCATTTGTTTCCTTTAAGGATTTCTCCTTCTTCCGGATCCGGCCCACGGGAACCCATCTGGTCGCCGGCTTCGGCCGCATCGTCGATCTCAAGCCGGAGCAATTCCTCACGGACCTCGCCGGTGCCGAGGATTTGCTGGCGGCGGAGGAGGGGGCGGTCGAGCACATGAATGCCGACCACCGCGACGCCATGGGCCTCTATGCCACAAAACTGCTCGGCGCGGCCGAGGGCGACTGGCGCTGCACCGGTTGCGATCCGGAGGGCCTCGACATGCAGGACGGCCAGACCGCGCTGCGGCTGGACTTCCCGGAGCGGGTGGCTGATGGCACCGGGCTGCGCAAGATGCTGGTCCGCCTCGCCGGCGAAGCGCGCACCAAGAGGGACCAGAGCGCAACAATTTGAACGCTGCTGCCCATCGCCGCGACCCAAGACCGTAACCGGCCAGTCCGTAACTGGTCCAGGCTGTGTAAAAACTCCGTCGATGCTATGATTCTCTTGCTGAATCGCGGGGGGAATTGATGCGGGGTTTCGTTCAAGGGGTGGATCGCCAGCAGACGACGTTGCTGCCGGAATGCCTTGAT
>NZ_JARWCR020000075.1:0-45957 GCF_029846695.2 Bradyrhizobium nivariense
GTCTTGGGGTGAGGGGCTGCCTCATACGATTCCGCTGCGCGAGGCGGCGCGCTGTTTCGAACGAGACCGACGCGCGTGAATAGCCAGATGCCGGCGATCAGGCCGGCTACGCCGCCGATCGGGCCGATGTTGAAGAATGCCCCCATGGCGGTGCCGCCATCGCGGTCCGGCCCCGCCAGCATGACCACCAATGCGGCAAGCGCGGACCAGCCGGCGAGCATGCCGAGTAAGCCGGAGAGGAGGCCGAGGATAATGCGCATAGCGATTGGTCGTACGGATGTCAG
This sequence comes from Bradyrhizobium nivariense, assembly GCF_029846695.2. NCBI lineage: Bacteria > Pseudomonadati > Pseudomonadota > Alphaproteobacteria > Hyphomicrobiales > Nitrobacteraceae > Bradyrhizobium > Bradyrhizobium nivariense. Next base: position 285 of record NZ_JARWCR020000075.1, read on the forward strand.
TCGCGGTTCGAACCAGCCGGCGGCCCGGCTTTCACCCGATCCGGTTCAGGCTGTTCCGGATCGTCGAGAAGATGCCGCCGATGTCTTTTCGCAAGCCGTCGAGCGCGTTGAAATTGTCGAAGATGCGGGCGAGGCGGTCTTCGACCTCGCGCTTGCTCTTGGTCAGTGCGTCGACGCGCGAGGCGAGGGTGACGTCGCCGCTCGCCTCGATCTCGCCGACGGTCTTGGCGAGGAGGTCGCGGGTGGTGCCGACGTCCGCGATCAGGGCCTCGATGCCGAACACCGGGGCCTTCAGCGGGACGAGGTCGGCCTGGGACTTCGACAGCTCCGCCTTGAAGGCGTTCAGCGTCGCAAGCGTCTCCTGCAACGCGCCGAGGCGCTGGCGCGACTGGAGAACAAAATCGTTCAGCGCATTCTGGCGGTCGGCAAGTGTTTTGCCGTCGGGGTCGGTCTCGACTCCGGCGAGCGAGCGTTCGAGCTGGGCCTGGCGCTGGCCGAGCTCCTCGAAGTCGAGCCGGATGCCTTTCAGGATGTTGAAGCTGTCGTCGACGCGGGCCAGGCGCTGCTCGATCTCGATCTTGTTCTTCGACAGCGTCTCGACGCGGGTGCCGAGCGGCGCTTCGCCGCCGGTTTCGAGCTCGTCGACGCTCTTGGCGAGGCGGTCATGGCTGAGGCTCAGCTCGCCGATCAGGGCATTGAGGCCGGCGTCCGTTGATCGCAGCGGCACCAGCTCGGCGTGGGATTTCGCCAGATCTTCCTTGTACTGGTTCAGGGTCGCAAAGGTGTCCTGGACCGTGCCCACCCGCGACAGCAGCGCCGATACGTCGCGCGCGATGTCCTTGAGCCGGTCGGCGAGGTTGTTCTTGCGGTCGTCGGTCTCGAGGTCGTGCAGCGAGCGTTCGAGCTGGTTCTGGCGGTCGCGGATCTCGGTGAAGACGGGCTCGACCGCGCGGCGCTGATCGGCGACCTTGCCGACCATATCGCGCACCCCCTGCTGACGGCGGCGAATTTCAGCGAGCTGGTCGTGCATGTCGGTGGATTCGTTGCGGCCCCGCTGGAGCAGAGCGCGCTGCTCGGTCTCGCCCAGCTTGTCGTGGAGGGCGGAGACGGCCTCCCGGGGGTCGCTCTCGATCAGGTGCTGGACGGTGGCGTCGAGGTGGTTTTGCAGGGCGTGGGCGACGACGACGTCCTCGCGGGTCTTCTTGAGGCGGTCGCGCAAACTGTCGAGGCGCCGGTCCTGGCGCGACAGCCGCCAGGCGGAGGCGCCGATCAGTGCCAGCGCCAGGGCCAGGATCGCGCCGGTCGCGATACGCTGCGGGACAGGCAGGCCTCCGAACCAAGCGGGCAGGTGGCCGACATCGTAACCGAGCGCCTGCTGGGCGAAGAGCGCGATGGCGGCGAGCAGAACAAACCAAGCAAACAGCAACAACAGCCACATCGTGACTTCCTCACGCCGGCACAATCTCGCCATGATTGCTATTGGAGAGCGGAACCGAGATCAAGGGGCGCGTCGATCGCGGTCGTTCGAGCGCGGGGGCGGCTGACAGGGAGTTGGCCAAGCGCTCCAAGTCCAGAGAGCGCGGTGTCATCCGGGTCGAACTGCCCTTCGGCATATCGTGGTGCTAGTAATTCACGAGCCGCATCGTCTCGAACAGGAATTCCGAAAGCTTGGCAATGTCCTTGCGGGGATACGCTGTCGGGATCGTAAGTGACTGGACGAAAAATTGCCTCGTCTTGTAGGACGCGAGCACCGGGACAAGTCGTCCGTCCGCGATCTCATCGGCCACGAGGAAGCCGGGCTGAAGTACGAGACCCGTACCGGCAACTGCCGCCGTGACCAGCGCGTCGCCGTTGTTGCAGCTCAACGTGCCTCTGATCGGTACCCGGTGGGACTTCCCATCGGTATCGCGGAGGACCCAGTCGTGACGATGACGCCGTGCTCTTTCTCTACAAGCTCTGTGCGGAGACCTATGGCTGGGACTGGATCCAGAAGCTGGCGGATCAAGGCCTGCAATTTGCGCGCGGCACGCATTCGCCGGGCCTCGCCATTTCGCAGCATCAGAAGGCCGTTGGCGTCGGCGGATCCGGATCGCTGACAACACCGGCGAACGCGCCGGTGAGATGGGCCATTGCGGACGGGCATCCGTTCCTTGGGTGGGGCCAGCGTGCAGCGATCCTCAAGGACGCGCCGCACAAGGCGGCAGCCAAACTGTACATGAACTGGCAGATTTCGGAGGAGAACCAGCGCAAAGCCCATAACGGCTGGTCCGTTCGCACTGACGTGCAGCCGCAGGGCGGCCTGAAGCCGGTTTGGGACTATGCCAACTCCCATTTCGCCGAGTTTCCGCGGTTCATGGAAGATCGGGCCCTCGTGGAACGGTGGCGCCAGACCTTCGCCCTCTATTTCGGCGAAGTGAAGGGCGAGCCGAGCCCCGGCTGGCTCGGACAGCGGCCGGGAGCCTGAGGCACTTTGCCGGAATGGAGCATGATCCGGAAAAGTGCGTAGCGGTTTTCCGAAGAGATCATGCTCAAACAATAACCTGAGGCGCGATGACGCTTCATCCCAATCTCATCGCACCTTAGCAATGGGTTCGTCAGCTTGCGGCAGCAACTGACGAACCGGCCCGCGCTACAGCCGAAACTCGTTGGTCAGCTCGCCGATGCCGTCGATCGCGACCGTCACCGTGTTCACCGGATCTTTCATCACGCCGACGCCGACGGAGGTGCCGACCGCGATGAGATCGCCGGGGAGCAGGGTCATGTCGTGGGAGATCCTGCTGACCAGCTCCTGCGCGGTAAAGATCATGTCCGATATCGGATAGTTCTGCCGCTCCGCGCCGTTGAGAGTGGTGCGGACCACCAGCTTCGCCGGATCGAGACCGGTCGCGATGATGGGGCCGAACGGGCCGTAATCGTCGATGCCCTTGGCGCGGGCCCATTGCGGGAAGGTCGGGTCGCTGGTCAGGATGTCGTTGGCGGTGATGTCATTGACGCAGGTGTAGCCGAAGATGAAGCTGTCTGCTTCCGCCGGCGACACCCGGGCGCAGGTCCTGCCGATGACGATGCCGAGCTCGCCCTCATAGGTCGTCTTGCCGTCATAGTAAGAGGGGGGGCGGATCACGGCGCCTGGCGTCGTGATGCTGGTGGTGGCCTTCAGGAGATAGAGCGGCTCCGGCGGCTCGGGCTGGTTCAGCTTGGCCGCGAGCGCGTGAAAATTGTTCCAGAGCGCGACGATCTTGCTGGGCGCGCAGGGCGCGAGCAGCTCGACCTCCGACAGCGCCAGCGTCTTGCCGGTGGCTGCGTGGCGGCCGAACATCTCGCCCTCGTGCACGCTGATGCCCGACGACGTCAGCGTGCCGAAGCCGGTCGCACCGCTATTGCGGAAGCGGAGCCATTGTTTGATCTCGCCAGCCATCATGCCACCGCCAGTGCGCGCGGATTGGATGGCGTCGAGATGCCGTCGTAGAGACCGGCGATGCGGGCGCGCTGGGTCACCATCGCCAGCACGGAGTCGAGCGCGGGTGTGGCAACGCCGGTGAGACGACCCATCTCCTGCACGACGGTGACGAGCGGGTCGATCTCCATCGGGCGGCCGCGCTCGAGATCCTGGAGCATCGAGGTCTTGTGCGCCCCGACCTTGCGTGCGCCCTCGATGCGGCGCTCGACGTCGACGCGGAATTTGACGCCGAACGTCTCGGCGATGCCTTGCGTCTCCATCATGATCGCGCGCGACAACGCGCGGGTGGCCGGATCGGTGCAGATCACGTCGAGGGTTGCATGGGTCAGCGCGCTGATCGGGTTGAAGCAGACATTGCCCCACAGCTTGAGCCAGATCTCGTCGCGGATGCGGTCGAGCACCGGCGCTTTCAGCCCGGCGGCGACGAAGAGGTCGGCGAGGCGCTGCACGTCCGAGGTGACTTCGCCGGAGGGCTCGCCGAGCGGAAAGTTGTTGCCGTAGACGTGGCGGATCACGCCGGGCGCCTCGATCTCGGTGGCGGGATAGACGATGCAGCCGATGGCGCGCTCGGCGCCGATTTCGCGCCACTGCCGTCCGCCGGGGTCGATGCTCTCCAGCGTCGCGTTCTCGTATTGGCCGCCGTGCTTGTAGAAGTACCAATAGGGAATGCCGTTGACGGCGGTGACGATGCGGGTGTGGGGTCCGAGCAGCGGCTGCATCCTCTCGATCACGCCGGTGATCGAGTGCGCCTTCAGCGTGATGATGATGTAGTCCTGCACGCCGAGCTCGGCGGGATCGTCGGTGCAGCGCGGATGCACGGTGTGCTTCTCCTCGCCCGCGAGCAGCGTCAGGCCGCGCTCGCGCATCGCGGCGAGGTGGGCGCCGCGTGCGACCAGGCTGACGTCGGCGCCCGCGCGCGCGAGCTGAACTCCGAGATATCCGCCGATTGCGCCGGCGCCGTAGATGCAGATCTTCATGGAATCCTCGCGAAGCAGCAGAAGCCGGATTTCGGCACGAAAGATCCGGTCCGGCTCGGAAGGGTCCGAGCCGGGGCCGGTCGTCGCAGGGGACGTGTGACGCGTTAGTTTATTGTTTGAGCATGATCTTTTCGGAAAACCGCTGCGCGCTTTTCCGGATCAGGCTCTAGGCTGCTCGCGGTGTGCCGTTGATCGCTTCGTCCATGGCAGCGGCGATGTCGCGCATGCTGACGACCGAGACGAGGCTGTAATCGTCGATCACAGGCAGGTGGCGGATGTGATTCTGGTTCATCAAATGGCGGATGTGCTCGATCGTGTCGCTCGACGTGCAGGACACGAGCTGCTGCACCGAGACGAGCTGCGAGACCTTGACGTTGACGGCATTGGCGCCGTGCTCGGCAACTGCGCGCACGACGTCGCGTTCGGTGAACATGCCGACCGCGGTGTTACCCTCGGAGCGGACCACGTCCTTGACCACCAGCGCGCTGATATTGTTGGCGCGCATCAGCTTGGCGGCGATACCCACCGTTTCGTTCATTCGCACCGTGACAACGCGCGGTGTCTTCTTGCGCAGAATGTCTCCGACCAGCATTGCAACCTCCCTCGGTGAATGACGGGCCAAGTTTGGTATACATAATGCCAATCGTCAAGCGCTCGATTTGGCTGATCCGAAAAATCTTGCGGCAGCAATATTGACGTTTGCCGTTCGCCAAAAAGCGCCAAAAAGAAAGGGGCGCATCGCTGCGCCCCTGTCTCGCCCGTGCAAGGTATGTGGCCGTTATGCCGTCTCGGTCTTGGCGTTAGCCGTCGCGGTGTTGGCGCTCTCGGCTTCCTTGCCGAGGATGAAGGAGCGGCGCATCGGCTTGATCACGAACAGCGCCATCAGCGCCGCCGTCGCGTTCAGCGCCACCGCGACGACGAACACGGCCTTCCAGCCGTACGTTGCCGAGATCACGCTGGCGAGCGGAACGAGCAGGGACGCCGTCCCCTTCGCCGTGTAGAGCATGCCGTTGTTGGTGGTTGCGAACTTCGAGCCGAAGGTGTCGCCGCAGGTGGCGGGGAACAGCGAGTAGATCTCGCCGAACACGCCGAAATAGACCGCGGTCGCGAGCACGAAGACGACAGGCACGTGGCCATAGGCCGACAGCGTCAACAGCATCACCGCGGCGGTGCCGAAGGCGATGAACATGGTGTGCTCGCGGCCGATCGTGTCGGAGACGAAGCCGAAGAAGGGACGTCCGAAACCGTCGAAGATGCGGTCGAGCGAGATCGCGAACGTCAATGCCGCCATCTGGAAGCCGGCAAGCGTCACCGGCGTGTCGGCGATCTTGAAGTCGTGCGCGATCGGGGCGATCTGCGCTGCGGTCATCAGGCCGCCGGAGGCGACCATGACGAAGACGAGATACATTACCCAGAAAATAGGGGCGCGCAGCACCTGCGGCGGGGTGAAGTCGATCTTGGTCTGCGGCAAATTGAGCTGCTTCTTCTTCGGCGGGATCGAGAGCCGCGGCGGCTGGATGAAGAAGGCGAGCACGAACACGATCACGCCCTGGCCGATGCCGAAGGTGAGGAACGCGTGCTGATAGCCGCTCGTTGCGATCATGGTCGCGATCGGCACGATGGTGAGCGCGGCGCCTGCGCCGAAGCCCGCGGCTGTCGCACCGGCGGCGAGGCCGCGGCGATCGGGAAACCATTTCAGCGCGTTGCCGACGCAGGTGCCGTACACCGCGCCCGCGCCCATGCCGCCGATGATCGCGGCCGCGTAGAGCAAGGTGAGGCTATCGGCGTAGGAGTTGAGAATCCACGAGAGCGCGATCATGACGCCGCCGAACATGACGACGATGCGCGGACCGTATTTGTCGACGAACCAGGCCTCGATCGGCACCAGCCAGGTCTCGGTGACGACGAAGATGGTGAAAGCGAGCTGGATCGCGGCGCGTCCCCAGTGGTGCGCGTGATCGATCGGATCGACGAACAGCGTCCAGCCATATTGCAGATTGGCGATCATCGCCATGCAGATGATGCCCATGACGAGCTGGAGCCAACGGAAACCTGTGCGAAGGGGCGCAGCGGTCACGGCGCCATCCGTGCTGGAAATCATCAACAACCTCCCAAGGCGCTTGTCTGGTCGACACCGGCTGCAAGATGACCTGATGTCGCAAATATTGTGGCTTATCGTCGCAAGCGCGGCCGGCACCTTGGTATACCATATTCCAGAATGCAAGCCCTATGTCGGACCGCGCCGCAAGAAAATGCCCGGTTCCGTTCGGTTTAAGCGAATCTGGGAAGCTTCGTACAAAACGAAACGCCCGGCCGTGAGGCCGGGCGTCATGCGCAAGATCGCGCGGGTGATGGGCGTCAGACGGTCGATTGGGCGACCACGACCTTGCGCCAGGGCTTGAGCACCGCGATCGCCAGCAGCGAAGCCAGGATGTTGGCGCCGGCCGCGATCATGAACACGTTGTCCCAATGACCCGAGCCCTGCTGCATCAGGTTTGCGACCGGAACCAGCAGCGCTGCGGTGCCCTTTGCGGTGTAAAGCAGGCCCGCATTGGTGGTCGCGAACTTGGCGCCGAACGTGTCGGTACAGGTCGAGGGGAACAGCGAGTAGATCTCGCCCCAGGCGAAGAACACGAAGCCCGACAGCAGCACGAACCAGATCGGATCGTGGCCCCAGAGATAGAGCAACCAGATGCCGATGCCTTCCATGCCGAAGGCGATGAACATCGTGTTCTCGCGGCCGATCATGTCAGAGATCCAGCCGAAGAACGGACGGGTCAGGCCGTTGAGCACGCGATCGATGGTGGCTGCGAACGTCACCGCCGTCATGGTCATGCCGATCAGCGTGACCGGAACGCTGTCGACTTTCCAGTCGACCGCGATCGGCTTCAGGTTCGCCGTCACCATCAAGCCGCCGGCGCCGACGATCACGAACATGAAGTACATCAGCCAGAAGATCGGCTGACGCAGCACCTCGGTTGGCTGGTAGTTACGACGGGTCTGCACCAGCGCGGCGTTCGCCGCCACGACGGGCACCTGGCCCGCTTTCGGCGCGAGCAGGAAGAAGGCGAGGATGCAGATGATGATGCCTTGTCCCAGGCCGAAATAGAGGAACGTGGTCTGGAAGCCACTGTCCTTGATCATGGCCTGGATCGGCGCGACGGTCAGCGCGGAGCCAGCACCGAAGCCCGCGGCCGTGATGCCCGCGGCAAGACCGCGCTTGTCCGGAAACCATTTCAGCGCGTTGCCGACGCAGGTGCCGTAGACGCCACCGGCGCCGATGCCCGCGATGATCATGCCGAGATAGTAGCCGTTGAGCGTTGTGGCCTCCGCGTTGATTGCCCAGCCGGCGGCGCAGAGCACGCCGCCGATCAGCACAACGATGCGCGGACCGTATTTGTCGACGAACCATCCTTCGATCGGCACGAGCCAGGTCTCGAACAGCACGAACAGCGTAAAGGCCCATTGGATCGACGCACGATCCCAGCCGAATTTCTTCTGGATGTCGGGGACGAAGAACGTCCAGCCGTATTGATAGTTGGCGATCATCACCATCGCCGCTACACCGACCGCCAATTGCGCCCAGCGATACGTGTCGCTAACGCGCGCAGCTGTAGGGGCGGTTGCTTGCACCATGTCCGTCATAAAGCCTCCCGTGGCGCCTCTCATTTTTCTGCGAGCGCTGGAACGGCATTCTTGTATGCATTATGCCAAGCATCAAGCGCTGGTCCGGTCACCGTGCGCAAATGCCGCAGCAACTTGCCCGGCCGCGGCTGTGACTCGGGCCAGCACAAGTAGAAATGGCCCCGTCCTGCGGGGCCATTCATCAAAAGTAGTATGCGAACCGGTCCTGAAACCGTCGCGCTGCGCGGCAGCGCGGGATCGCGCCGGCTTACAGGCCGAAACGCGGCAGGTCGCCATTGTGATTCGAGATCTCGGCGCTCGCCATCAGGAGGCGGTCGATCGCGGCCATCAGGCGGGCGAACAGCGAGGAAGACGGGGCGAGAGCGACGGCAGCGGTCTTGGACATCGGAAGTTCCTTTCTTGAGACGGTCAGTATCGCTGTCTCATTTCGACAATCTATGTATACCAGATGCCACTGTCTATGCATGCCATTGCATAGCAGCATGCGCTGTCCCGCATTGCAGCATAACACGGGATTAACGGGGCCATTTTGGGCGTAAAGTCCCGACAGGGCTGCCGAAACGAGCAAAGGCTCGGGGGTCTTGGCAGGACAAGGCAAAGCCGATAGTGGTCTGCCCCCCTTCCAATCATCTGTCAGAGTGGTTCATGTCGAGCGCCTCGCCCGCCGTCTCGATCGGCATCGATTTTGGGACCAGCAACACGGTCGTAGCCCTTGCGGCGGACGACCGCCGGGTCGAGGCCATCCGGTTCGACCATGGCGGACGGCGCCACAGCGTCTTCGTGTCGGCGCTGTGCTTCTGGGAGGACCGGCCGGGAGCCGGAGCCCAGGCCGAAGGCGGCCCGTGGGCGATCGAGCAGTTCCTCGAAGGACGCCATGTCTACCGCTTCCTCCAGTCGTTCAAGACCTTCGCCGCAAGCAGCAGCTTCAACACCACCCAGGTGTTCCGGCAGCGCTACAAGTTCGAGGATATTTTGGCGGCGTTCCTGCGGACGCTGGCGCGTCATGGCGGCGATAAACTCGGCTTCGAGACATCGACCATCACGGTCGGCCGCCCGGTGCGCTTCGCCGGCGGCAATCCCGACGAGGCGCTGGCGATGCAGCGCTACCGGGCCGCGTTCGAGCGCCTTGGCGCCGGCCACGCGCGCTATGTCTACGAGCCCGTCGGAGCCGCGTTCTCCTTCGCCCGCCGGCTGGAGCGCGACGCCACCGTGCTGGTTGCGGATTTTGGTGGCGGCACCAGCGACTTCTCCGTGATGCGTTTCTCTCGCAAAGGCGGCAGCTTGCGCGCCGAGCCGCTCGGTCATGCCGGCATCGGGATCGCGGGCGACACGTTCGATTACCGCATCGTCGATCACGTCGTCTCGCCGCGGCTGGGCAAAGGCTCCAGCTTCCGCTCGTTCGACAAGGTGCTGCCGATCCCCACCGGCCACTACACCAACCTCGCGCGCTGGCATCAGCTCGCGATGATGAAGAGCAACGGCGACCTGCGCGAGCTCCGGGAGTTGTCGCGCTCCGCGCTGAAGCCGGCTCTGCTCGAGGATTTCATCACCATCGTCGATCTCGACCTCGGCTTTTCGCTGTACCGCGCGGTGTCCGACGCCAAGGTCGCGCTGTCCGCGCAGGATCAGGTCGAGTTCCGCTTCAGGGGCGGCGGGGTCGACATTGGCTCGACCATCACGCGGAAGAATTTCGAAGCCTGGATTGCCGACGATATCGCCAGGCTCGGGGCCACCGTCGACAAGGTGCTTGGCGAAGCCGGCATCACCGCGCGCGAAGTGGAGAAGGTGTTTTTGACCGGCGGCACGTCCTTCGTGCCCGCCGTCCGAAAACTGTTCGCCGAGCGGTTCGGCAACGAACGTCTGATGTCGGGCGACCAGTTCGAATCGATCGCCTACGGCCTTGCTTTGATCGGGCACAGTCCCGACCCGGACCGCTGGACCGCAAGCGGCGGGCTCGAGTCGGGGGCGAGCGCGTAGGCTCGCTGAGATGACACTCGATCGCTGGCCCCATTCGTGAGCTGGCGATCGCACTTGCGACCGTTTCGGCGGCCCATCCTTCGAGACGCCCACCTTTGGCGGGCCCTCAGGATGAGGTCGGAGTATGTGGCCGCAGTCTCGACGAGCGCCGTTGCCGCTAGCCTCATCCTGAGGAGACCGCGGAGCGGTCGTCTCGAAGGACGAGGCGCTCGCTCCGCTTCAGACGCTATTGATTGATCTCGGGCTCGACGAGACGTGCCAGATTCCGCAGCGATTCCTGCCAGCCGAGATAACAGGCCTCCGGCGGGATGACGTCGGGGATGCCCGCCTGCGTGATGTCTACCTCGGTGCCGACCAGGACCTTCTTCAGGATCACGGTCACCTGGATCTCGCCCGGCAGATTGGGATCGTCGAACCTGTCGGTGTAGCGGAGACGTTCGCCGGGGACGAGCTCGAGATATTCGCCGCCGAAGGCGTGGCTGTCGCCGGTCGTGAAGTTACGGAACGACATCTTGAACGTGCCCCCGACCTTCGGCTCGAAATGATGGACGGTGCAGGTGAAGCCGTTCGGCGGAAGCCATTTCGCCAGCGCATCCGCCTCCAGGAAGGCGCGATAGACTTTCTCCGGGCTGGTCGAGAGAACGCGGTGCAGGCGGACAGTGCTGGGCATGGTGGTCATCCCTGTGAATTGATGGGCTCGACATTGGCGTCTACTGCCCATTCATGTCCCGAGGACGACCGAGATACTGCCGATCCGACAGGGCGCCTCGAATTTTTTGAGGGATGATTGGCGCTAGAGCGGGCGACCTGACAAACACCAGGATCGGTTGCGTTTATTGATCGAGTCGAATCTGCGCGGTTTTGACAATGTCCTGCCAGCGCGCGATCTCATCGGCCATCCGCCGCTTGAGTGGTTCGGGGCCTCGCTGATCCGGCGGCGGCAGGATCAAGCCTACCAGTTCAAGCCGTCTCCGCACGCTGTCGTCGTCGAGCGCCGCGCGAAGCGCATCGGAGAACCGGTCGCGAATGGCGTCAGGCGCGCCTTTCGGCAAGTAGAACGCGAACCAGCTCGATGCGACAAACTGTGGAAGCCCTGCTTCCTTGGCCGTCGGTGTGTCCGGCAATTGCGGAACGCGTGCGGGGGCCGAAACGGTCAGAAAACGCAAATTGTTGTCACCCAGGAAGGGAAGAACGTCTCCCAACAGTCCACAGCTGAAGTCGCTGCGGCCTGCGATCAGGTCGGTCATCGCCAGCGCCGATCCGCGATAGGGCACTTCAACCGGCTTGAACCCGACCAAATTGGTGAACAGCAGACAGCTGATGTGGCTGATCGAACCGACACCCGCATGGCCCAGGGTGAGGTCCGGGCCGCGCGCCTTGGCGATCGCGATGAACGACGCCATGCTGTCTGCGGCGAGGTCGCGGCGGGCGACGACGAGGATCGGCGTTTCCGCGACCAGGCCAATCGGCGTGAAATCAACCAGCGGATCGTAACGAAGATTCGGATACAGCGCGACCGATGCCGCATGTGTGCCGACGTGACCGCTGACCAGCGTATAACCGTCGGGAGCGCTTTTCGCGACGCGCGTTGAGCCGGTCGTGCCGCCGGCCCCGGCGACGTTCTCGACAATGATCGGCTGCCCGAGTGTTCGCGACATGTGTTCGGACACGATCCGGCTCATCACGTCATTGGGGCCGCCAGCCGCGAACGGGACGATCAACATGATCGGCCGTGACGGGAACGGCGACTCGGCCTGTGCCGCATTCAACATTGTCAGCGCCGCAGCTGCGACGAGGACCGTGCGCGTGCATTTCAGAATCATGCGGTCTCACCCCGTGTCAATGGTGTCGTCTCTCGCACCGCGCTGGCTGGTCGATCAGCACAGGCCGCGAGGACACGATCGACCTCACGGCCGGACAGGCCGATGTATCGAGCCGGGTCCGCGGCCGCCTCGATCTCATGCGGGGCGATGTGGGCCGTCACGGCCGGATCGCGCGAAAGGCTCTGGGCTAATGTCAGGCCCGAAGCGATGGCGTGCGTGCATGCCGCACTCACCATTTCGTGCGCATGATGGCGCCCGACGCGCGGAGCCAGCACCATCATGACGGCCTCGGCGGCGATGAGCCCCTGTGTCCGCCCGAGATTGGCCTGCATCGCATCGGGTCTGACGACCAGTCCGGTGCAGAGTCGAACCGCGTTATCCATGGCCCGGGAGACCAGCGCGAACGCTTCCGGCAGCAGCAACCATTCGGCTTGCCACGGTCCCGTCGCCCGTTCATGGTCGTGGACCGAAGCGTCGAGCATGGCGCTTGCGAGCCGGCGCAGTGACGGTCCGGTGCTGAGAATCTGCTCGCAGATGATCGGGTTTCGCTTGTGCGGCATGGTGCTGGAGGCGCCATGGCCCTGGCCGCCTGGCTCCAGCACTTCGCCGACCTCGGTCTGCGCCATCAACACGACATCGGTTGCGATCTTGCTCAGGGTCGCGGAGATCAGCCCGAGCAGGCAAACCGTCTCGGCCAAGCCGTCGCGCGCGGCATGCCATGCCACCAGCGGCTCGCCGAGTCCGAGCTCGCGGGCCAGCGCAGCGCGGACGAGGTCGCCATCATCGCCGAGCGATGCGAAAGTGCCGACCGCACCGCCGAACTGAACCTGCAGGACCCTTGGTTTGAGTTCGGCGAGACGTTGCCTGTGGCGCAGCAGGCCCGACAACCAGACGGAAGCCTTGAAGCCGAAGGTGATCGGGATCGCGTGTTGAAGTTTGGTCCTGCCGACCATGGGCGTATCGCGATGGGTACGCGCCAGATCCGCAATCGCCGATATCAGGCGCTCCAGATCGCGGTGGACGAGCTCGAGCGCGTCGCGTATCTGCATCACGAGCGCGGTGTCCATGATGTCCTGACTCGTGGCACCCCAATGGACGAATTCGCCATGGGGTTTGCCGGTGAGTCGGATCAACTGCTCGACCAGATTCACGACCGGCAAACCAGCGCGCAAAGTGCCCGCGGCCAATTCGTCAAGATCGAGTAGTTCAGTACGTGCAGCGGAGGCGATCGCAGCAGCAGCCTCGGCAGGAATCACACCGAGCTGCCCTTGAACCTTGGCCAGCGCGACCTCGACCAGGAGCATCGATTCCAGTGAAGCGCGCTCACCGAAAATAGCGCGCATCGGCGCGGTGCTGAAAATATCGGCGAGGTGACGGCTGCTGAAGACCGTTCCGGGCTCGAAACTCAGCATGGCCGTGTCGCGATCATGGATGACCGAACGCGCGCGCGTTCAAACCAGTCGGCAAGCCTTGGTCTTTCGGCAAGCCTTGGTCTTTCGGCAAGCCTTGGTCTTTCGGCAAGCCTTGGTCTTTCGGAACGCCATGACAGATGCCCCGCGCGAAAATCGATATAGTCAAGTGCACAGGCGAGCCCGATGTCGCCGAGGTCGAAGCGCCGGTCATCGAGGTCGAAGCGGGCTTCAATCGATGACAGCGTCCGCGTAATCGCTCGCTCCTGACGCGCAACCCAATCCGCCCAGCGCAACTCCAATGGCCTGCGCCCTTCGATTGCGCAGATGAAGGTTGCGTCTTTCAGCCCCTGACAAACAGCGGCGCGTCCAAGGCAGAGGTGTCGCGCAGGCTCCTCGTTCGGGATGAGTTGCGAGTCGACGGTCAGGCCGTGCAGGGCCTGTCCGATCGTGTCGCTCTCGGTCACAAGCGTCCCGTTGGCGAGAACGAGTGCCGGCACCTTGGAGAGCGGGTTGATGTCGGTGAAGTCATGCGGCTCGAGCCAGGGGTCGACCTCGACAAACTGAATCGCGTCGCTTAATCCGAGCTCGTGAATGGCAACCCTTACCTTGCGGGCGTATGGCGACGTCTGATTAAAAAATAGCCGCATCGGTCGGTGTCGATCCCTCCGTCGTCGCGCTCCATTGCGCAGCCGTACGGCTTGGCATCGATCAAGCTAGGTTACCCCTTCGTTTTGTAAAAATGCATTATTGCGATACATGCGTTCTGAATCGGAGAACGCTGTCGAGCGCGCCGAAAATCTTGGAATTCGGGATATCGCCGACTGTGATCATGTTGGGTTGCAGGTACGCGATGAGAATATCATAGCCGCTGATGAGAATATCATAGCCGCTAATGAGAGCTTCTCCGACGGTAGCCGCGGGGCAGCCACGACGTCCTCGCTCAGCGAGTTGAAGCCACAATTCCGCTATCGTTCCTCGCTCAACTCCTGCGCGAAATCAGGGGGCTTCTGTTGCGCAGGATACTTTGGGCTTTCGCCGTGACGCTCTGCTGTCTCGGTTCGCCCGCGGAGGCTGCGGGCATTCAGCTTCTCGAGTCCGATCCGGCGCTGTCAGGCGCGATCTGGTATCCGTGCGCGGCGGAGCCGACACACGTGGCGCTCGGCAGTCTTTCGGTCGGTGCCGATTTCGATCTGAAGGGCGTGAAGGATTGCCCCGTCACCGGCGCCAAGCTGCCGCTGGTGATCTTCTCGCACGGCCGGGGCGGTTGGTTCGGCGCCAACCATGACACCGAGGAGGTGCTGGCCGACGCCGGTTTCGTCGTTGCCGCCATCAATCATCCCGGCGACACCTATAGCGACTCCTCCCGGCGCGACACCCTGTCGGTCTGGGGATCGCGTCCGGCGGACATGGTGCGCCTGCTCGATTTCATGCTCGACATCTGGAAAGACCGCGCGGTGATTGATCCCGCCAAAGTCGGCTTCTTCGGGTTCTCGATTGGCGGCTCTACCGGCTTGGCGTTGATGGGGGCCAAGCCGGATTTTGGCAGGGTTGCGAGCCTTTGCAAGGAGACCACGGGAGCTTGCGCGCAACTACACAATGGCGAGACGCCGCCTGACCCGGCGCAGGATGCACGGATCCGCGCTGCCGTGGTCGTCGATCCTGCGCCGGCCGTCCTGACGCGGGAGAATCTCGCCGTCGTCAAAGTGCCTTTCCAATTCTGGCGGTCGCAGTTCGGCGGGCCTGGTGTCGGTGACGGTTCGGGCACGGCGCGCGTCGCGGAAGGCCTACCGGGCAAGCCGGAGATTCATGTCGTGCCGGCCGGTCACTTCGCGTTCCTCGCGCCTTGCTCGGCCGAGCTGGCGGCGGCCGTCCCGCGCATCTGCACCGATACCCCGGCGGGATTTGACAGGGCGGCCTTTCACCGCGAGTTCAACGCGGCGGTGGTGCAGTTCTTCCGCGAGCAGTTCGCTGGCGGCGAACGATGAGCGCTCGATAGCGCGGCGTCATGTCGGCGTTCTCGGGCCTAAATTAGCAGAACCAGCTATGCATCAATCGCGGCTGCGGACACGCAACTCACCTTGCGTCAGACGCCTTGCGGCCTGAATCAGCCTGAAAAACGTACCGCCGAGCCTCTGAGGCGTTAAAGCCGGCCAAGCCTTGAAATCCGGCCAAGCCCCCCCGGAATCCGCCAAGCCTTGCAAATGAGGCAGATGAGGTATACGTTAGAGCCGTTCGTTCAGCCGCTGTGCCTTGTTGAATGCGCCCGCGGGCTCCTTTTCCATAGACATCGACGAATAGAATTTTGTTCTGCGTGACTATCACGCGGAACCCGCGCGTATGCGCTTTGGAGAAGAAAATGACGACAGGTACTGTAAAGTGGTTCAACGGCCAGAAGGGCTTTGGATTCATTCAGCCGAACGACGGCGGTAATGATGTGTTCGTTCACATCAGCGCGGTCGAACGGGCTGGTCTTGCGGGTCTCGCTGAGGGCCAAAAGGTCAACTTCGAGCTCAAGACCGACAAGATGCGGGGCAAGGTCAGCGCAGAGAATCTCTCGCTCGCCTAAAGCCCTGGTGCCGTTTCACGGATGTACTGAAACGGCCATGCTACCCGCTCGATCCCAGGATTGAGCGGGTTTTGTCCGTTGCAGAACAGGGTGAACAATGAGCGTCAGGAAATCGGCCGAACCGTCACCTGAAGCCATCGCGCGCTCCAATCGTCAGCGTTTGGCTGCTGAAGAAGGGGTGCGAGCCATGGCGGATGCCGAAAAGCAAGCCGTCGATGTTCGCAAGAACATGGCGCGGCTTCGAGAGCTGCGCAAAGCCAAGGAAGCGGCCGACGCAACCCTTCAAGCATCGTTGCCGGCGCCCGCCCCGACGAAGCGCAAGAAGAAGGTGACGCCATAGTCGCCCTCCATAGCGCCGACGACAACTTGGAGAGGGCCGGTCATATGCCAAAGAGTGCGGGTCGTGCCTAGAGTTAAGTCGGACGGCGGTGGCACCATCACCTTCTTTCTCGCGCTTGGCGCGGGCCGACAGATGTGCCGTCTTGCGACGACATTTCTGACGCAGAAGCAGGCGTTCAGCTATCTCCACAAGAACCGGACCGAATTCGAGCGCATGGCGCGGGCGCAGCTGGCTTCGGGGGCAGTCGAGGACGGGATCGTCGTGCTGTCGATGCTGTAGATCAGGCGCGGATTTCGGCGTCGCGCCTTCAGCGTAATCCGCGATCGGAGCGTGGTACCGACGCTCCTATTCGGAGCGGCTTCCCGGCTTCGCCTCCCGGGCCAATCGCTCCGCTTTCAGCCGCTCGCGATTCTCGTTGAAGGAGTTCTGGTCCTTCGCATAGTCATTCATCGGCTTCTGCGTTTTCGCAGGCTTGAACGCCTTGTTGGCTTCACGCTTGGCGCGATCAGAGGATTGATCTTTCAACATTTTCGCCCTCAATTTGATCAACGAGCGTGGTCCTGACGAGTGCCGGACGCGACGCCTCCCGTGCCTAAGCTGAAAGGGTCGACTTGCCACCCTCGGAAGCGAAGGCGGCCAATTCTTCAGCGTGGGGCAGATCTTTGCGAGGCGCGCTGCACTCGCTGTGGAGACGGCATGCTCGCATTTCCGGGAGCACGCCGGTCGAGAGAGTAACGGCCGGCCACCGCATCTGTTCCTCGCGGACCAATGTTTATTCCAGCCTTGGCGGCGCGGCAAGCGTGCCGATCGTGCGATGCGGCCCTTTCCGCACCAACAAAAAGGCCGCCGAAACCGGCGGCCTTTCGTGTCTTTGGATAGACCCGTTTACTCGGCGGCCTGCTTCTGCGGCGGGTCGAGCGCGCCGGACTTGTGGATATCGGCGACCTGGTGGTCGCTGAAGCCGAGCACGCTGCGCAGGATCTCGTCGGTGTGCTCGCCGAGCAGCGGGGAGCGCTCCACGTCGCTCGGGGAGTCCGACAGCTTGATCGGGTTGCCGACCGAGATGTACTTGCCGCGGGTGGGGTGGTCGACCTCGACCACGGTGCCGGTCGCGCGCAGCGATTGATCCTCGGCGATCTCCTTCATCGACAGAATCGGGCCGCAGGGGATGTCGTCCTTGTTGAGGATTTCCATCGCCTCGAATTTCGACTTCGTCATCGTCCATTGTTCGATGCGGCCGAAGATCTCGTTCAGGCGCGGCAGGCGGACGGCCGGCTTGGCATAGTTCGGATCGGTCTTCCAGGTCGGCTCGCCGATCACGTCGCAGATCTTCTCCCAGACCGGGGCCTGGGTGATGAAGTAGATGTAGGCATTGGGATCGGTCTCCCAGCCCTTGCACTTCAGGATGCGGCCGGGCTGACCGCCGCCGGAATCGTTGCCGGCACGCGGCACGGCATCGCCGAACGGAATGCCTTCGCCGAACTGGCTGTATTCCTTCAGGGGACCATGGGCGAGGCGCTGCTGGTCACGCAGCTTGACGCGCGCGAGGTTGAGCACGCCGTCCTGCATCGCGGCCGTCACCTTCTGGCCCTTGCCCGAATGCGTCCGCTGATAGAGTGCGGTGACGATGCCGAGCGCCAGATGCAGACCGGTGCCGCTGTCGCCGATCTGAGCGCCGGTGACCAGCGGCAGGCCGTCGCGGAAGCCGGTGGTGGAGGCGGCGCCGCCGGTGCACTGTGCGACGTTCTCATAGACCTTGCAGTCTTCGTACGGTCCGGGACCAAAGCCCTTGATCGAGGCGACGATCATCTTCGGGTTGATCGCCTGGATCTTCTCCCAGGGAAAGCCCATGCGGTCGAGCACGCCGGGACCGAAGTTCTCGACCAGCACGTCGCACTTCTTGATCAGCTCGGTGAGGACTTCCTTGCCCTTGGGATTCTTGGTGTCGAGCGTGATCGAGCGCTTGTTGTGGTTGAGCATGGTGAAATACAGGCTGTCCACGTTCGGGATGTCCTGCAGCTGGCCGCGGGTGATGTCGCCCACACCCGGACGTTCCACCTTGATCACGTCGGCGCCGAACCAGGCCAGCAGCTGCGTGCAGGTCGGTCCGGACTGGACGTGGGTGAAGTCGAGAATGCGAACGCCCTCAAGCGCTTTGGTCATCGTGTTGCTCCTGTTACTCTTCTGTTCCGTCATGCCCGCGAAGGCGGGCATCCAGTATTCGCTGAAGGTTCAGTTGGGCCTCAGTGCTCGCCTCATGGATGATTTGGCGAATACTGGATTCCCCGCCTGCGCGGGGAATGACCCGGCGGATGGTTACTTCTTCTTCTGCAGAACGCTCTGCGGATTGAGGTTGCCGATGCGGCCGCTCTCGGAACCGGCGGCCGGATCGATCACCGCGTTGATGAGCGTCGGCTTGCCCGAGGCCATGGCTTTGTTGACGGCGCGCTTGAGCTCGTCAGGCGAGGTCGCGTTCACGCCGACGCCGCCGAAGGCCTCCATCATCTTGTCGTAGCGGGCGCCCTTGACGAACACCGTCGTCGCCGGATCGGCGTTGACGCCGTTGACGTCGGTGCCGCGATAGATGCCGTCATTGTTGAAGATCACGACGCAGATCGGCAAATTGTAGCGGCAGATGGTCTCCACCTCCATGCCGGAGAAGCCGAAGGCCGAGTCGCCTTCCACTGCGAGCACCGGATGGCCGGTCTCCAGCGCCGCCGCGATCGCCTGGCCCATGCCGATGCCCATCACGCCCCAGGTGCCGACGTCGAGACGCTTGCGCGGCTTGTACATGTCGATGACGCCGCGGGCGAGGTCGAGCGTGTTGGCGCCTTCGTTGACGAGAATCGCCTCGGGGTATTCCTTGATGACGTTCTTCAGCACGCCGAGCGCGCCGTGATAGTCCATCGGCGATTTGTTGTTCATGAGCTTCGGCGCCATCTTGGCGACGTTCTCGTCGCGCTTGGACGCGATGGCCTTGGTCCATTCGGCCGGCGGGGCGGTCCAGCCAGCAGCGATGGCCTGGTTGAAGGCCGAGACGACCGAGCCGATGTCGCCGACGACGGGCGCGACGATCTCGACGTTGGAGTCCATTTCCCTGGGCTCGATGTCGACCTGGATGAACTTCTTGGGCGCTTCGCCCCAGTTCTTGCCCTTGCCGTGCGAGAGCAGCCAGTTCAGCCGGGCGCCGATCAGCAGCACGACGTCGGATTCTTTCAGCACCGTCGAGCGGGCAGCGCCTGCGCATTGCGGATGCGTGTCGGAGAGGAGGCCCTTGGCCATGCTCATCGGCAGGAAGGGGATGCCGCTCTTCTCGACGAAGGTTTTGATCTCCTCGTCGGCCTGCGCGTAGGCCGCGCCCTTGCCGAGGATGATGAGCGGACGTTTTGCGTTCTTCAAAACATCGAGCGCGCGCTTGATCGAAGCGGGCGAGGGGATCTGCGCGGGAGCCGCGTCGATCACCTTGACCAGCGACTTCTGGCCGGCATCGGCGTTCATCACCTGGCCGAACAGCTTGGCCGGCAGGTCGAGATAGACGCCGCCGGGACGGCCGGAGACGGCGGCACGGATGGCGCGGGCCAGACCGATGCCGATGTCCTGGGCGTGCAGCACGCGATAGGCCGCCTTGCACAGCGGCTTGGCAATCGCGAGCTGGTCCATCTCTTCATAGTCGCCCTGCTGGAGGTCGACGATCTCGCGCTCGGAGGAGCCCGAGATCAGGATCATCGGGTAGCAATTGGTGGTGGCGTGCGCGAGCGCGGTGAGACCGTTGAGGAAGCCGGGCGCGGAGACGGTGAGGCAGATGCCGGGCTTCTTGGTGAGGTAGCCGGCGATGCCTGCCGCATAACCGGCGTTCTGCTCGTGGCGGAACGAGATCATGCGAATACCGGCCGCCTGCGCCATGCGGCCCAGATCCGTGATCGGGATGCCCGGCACATTATAGATGGTGTTGATGCCGTTCAGCTTGAGCGCGTCGATGACGAGATGAAAACCATCCGTCAATTCCTGCTCGGTGCCCGGTGCTTCGGACTTGGTCGCGGTATTCAGCATGGGCCTTATCTCCCTGATCTCAAGGTCGTTGGGGCGAATGGTTCGCCCTTCTGGTGAACGTTGCTGGTTAGAAGAGTTCCTGACCATGCGCTTCGACGTAAGCGGCAAGGCCAAGAGTGTGGTCGCGGGCGCGCTTCTCGGCGAGTTCGGTGTCGCGCGCTTCCAGTGCTTCAATCATGCCGAGATGCTCGGGTAGCGAAGTCGCGGTGCGGTCCTTGCGTCCGATGGTCAGCTGGCGGTAGCCGCGCACGTGCAGCAGGAGGTCGTTGGTGAGATCGACCAGCACCGGCGATTCCGACAGCGAGATCAGCGCCTGATGGAAGGCGATGTTGGCGCGCGAATATTCCTCGACGTGATCCTCGGGCAGGCGGTCCTTGCCAAATTCCTTGAAATAGTCGCGCAGCGCCGTGATGTCTTTCTTGCGCGCGGTGGTGGTGATGAGGCGGGCCGCCATGCTTTCCAGCGCCGCCCAGGCGCGGATCATGTCGACGATCTCGCTCTTGGTTCTTCGCACCACCATGATGCCGCGGCGCGGAACCGTCTTCACGAAACCGTCCTGCTCGAGCATCGCGATGGCTTCGCGGATCGGCGTGCGGCTCACACCCAGGCGTTCGGACAGCGCGCGCTCGTCGAGCATCACCGGCTCGGGCGTCGAGTAGATGTCCATCTTGAGGATGGCTTCCTTCAAGGCGTCATACGCCTTGTTCTTGAAGCTGCTCTCCGGGGCAATACGAACGATTGCGATATCTGCCTCGGCCATGTTCGGCAACGCCTTGGTTGGTTTCCGCAGTGACACGACGATTCTCCTCCAGTGGGAGTCGTCTTTTACAGGAATATTAACCGGAAAGTTTTTGGCATACCAAATACCAGTATGTCAAGCTGCCTATTTTTTTGCAGCGGTCTGAGCTGCGCTGCAGCTTGACAAGTTGGCTTCTGGCATACCAAATGCCATCGCCAGCCATTTTTGATCCAAAGCGGCGGAGTAGTTTCAGGCTTATGCCACTCCGTTCCGCGACATGGAACAGAGCGCGGCGATTGGCAAGCATCACGGGCAGCCGCAACACGCGCGCGCTTTGAGAACGCAAGAACCAAGGTCAAGGGAGAAGCCACATGTCCAATTCCAAAGATGCCGTCCGCAAGGTGCTTGACCAGGTCAAGGCGGACAACCGCACCAGCCTGACCGCGCCGGAAGGCAAGCTGGTCTGCGACGCCTACGGCATTCCGGTGCCGAAGGAGGGTGTGGCGAAGTCGGCCGGCGAGGCTGGCAAGATGGCCTCCTCGATGGGCTTCCCGGTGGTGATGAAGATCGTCTCGCCGGACATTCTCCACAAGACCGAAGCCGGCGGCGTCATCGTCGGCCTCAAGACGGCTGAAGACGCCGAGAAGGCCTACGAGACCATTCTCGGCAACGCCAGGAAGTACAAGTCCGATGCCAAGATCGAGGGCGTCCAGGTCCAGCAGATGCTGGCCGGCGGCACCGAAGTGATCGTCGGGTCGATCACCGACGCCTCGTTCGGCAAGCTGGTTGCCTTCGGCCTCGGCGGCGTGCTGGTGGAAGTCCTGAAGGACATTACCTTCCGCCTCGCGCCCGCGACCAAGCAAGATGCGCTGTCGATGCTGGACGGCATCCAGGCGCATGAGATTTTGAAGGGCGTTCGCGGCGGCGAGCCGGTCAACCGCACGGCGCTTGCGGATGTCATCGTCAAGGTCTCGCAGCTCGTCACCGATTTCCCCGAGATCGTCGAGCTCGATCTCAACCCGGTGTTCGCGACGGCCAAGGACGCGATCGCCGCCGACGTCCGCATCGTCGTCGACTTCGCTTACGTGCCGAAGCCGAAACCGCGCCCGACCGAAGAGATCGTCGCGGCCATGAGCCGCATCATGCAGCCGAAGGCGGTTGCCGTGGTCGGCGCTTCGGCCGAAGACGGCAAGATCGGAAACTCCGTGATGAAGAACCTCATCAACGGCGGCTACAAGGGCGACATCTATCCGATCCATCCCAAGGCCGCCGAGATCCTCGGCTACAAGGCGTACAAGAGCGTCAAGGACGTGCCCGGCGTGATCGACACCGCGGTGTTCGCAATTCCCGCGAAGTTCGTGGCGGCGGCGCTCACCGAATGCGGCGAGAAGAAAATTCCCGGCGCGGTTCTGATCCCGTCCGGCTTCGCGGAAGCCGGCGCGCCGGAGCTCCAGGCCGAGATCGTCGAAGTCGGCAAGAAGTACGACATCCGCCTGATGGGGCCGAACATCTACGGCTTCTACTACACGCCGGCCAATCTCTGCGCGACCTTCTGCACCGCCTATGACGTCAAGGGCCATGCGGCGCTGTCCTCGCAGTCGGGCGGCATCGGCATGGCGATCATCGGCTTCTCCCGTTCTGCCAAGATGGGCGTCTCCGCGATCGTCGGCCTCGGCAACAAGTCCGACATCGACGAGGATGATCTGCTCGCCTTCTTCGAGCAGGATCCGAACACGAACCTGATCGCGCAGCACTGCGAAGACCTCAAGGACGGCCGCGCCTTTGCGGAAGCCGCAAAGCGCGTCTCCAAGAAGAAGCCTGTCATCGTGCTCAAGGCCGGCCGCACCTCGGCCGGTGCGAAGGCGGCCTCGTCGCACACCGGCGCGCTCGCCGGCAACGACAAGATCTACGAGGATGTCCTGGCGCAGTCCGGTGTGATCCGCGCCCGCAGCTTGCGGCAGCTGCTCGAGTTCGCGCGCGGCGTGCCGGTGCTGCCGACGCCGAAGGGCGAGAATGTGCTGATCATCACCGGTGCCGGCGGCTCGGGCGTGCTGCTGTCGGACTCCTGCGTCGACAACGGCCTGTCGCTGATGTCGATGCCGCCGGATCTGGATGCGGCCTTCCGCAAGTTCATCCCGCCATTTGGCGCGGCCGGAAATCCCGTGGACATCACCGGTGGCGAGCCGCCGATCACCTACGTTAACACGGTGAAGCTCGGCCTGACGGACGAGCGCATCCATTCGCTGATCCTCGGCTACTGGCACACCATCGTCACGCCGCCGATGGTGTTCGCCCGCAACATGGTCGAGGTGAAGAAGGAGATGGAGGCCAAGGGCTTCGTGAAGCCGATCGTCGCCTCGCTCGCGGGCGACGTCGAGGTCGAGGAGGCCGCCGAATATCTCTACCAGAACGGCATCCCGGCCTATGCCTATTCGACCGAGCTGCCGGTCGAGGTGTTGGGCGCCAAGTACAAATGGGCGCGCGGGGCAGGGCTGCTCTGAGCCGCTACTTCACCTCTTCCCGCGCTTGTCCGCCGAAGCCTTTGGCAAAGGAAGCCTTGGCAAAGGAAGCCTTGGCAAAGGAAGCCTTGGCAAAGGAAGCCTTGGCGGGGCGGATGCGGGGGAGGTGAGAACAGTCAGGTCGCGATGAGCAAGAACGTGATCCGGCGTAAATCGCTCGAAACTCGGTCGCCTGTGGAGGCCGACCGCGACGGCGGCGTGCAGTCGGTCGACCGCGCGCTGTCGATCCTCGAGACACTGGCCGAGGATGACGAAGGCTATCGCCTCAGCGACCTCGCCGTCCGCACCGGCCTGTCCGCCTCCACCGTGCATCGGCTGCTGGCGACGCTGGAAAGCCGGCGCTTCGTGCAGTTCGACCGCGCCGAATCCAAATGGCATGTCGGCGTGCGCAGCTTTACCGTGGGCGCAAGCTTTGCACGGCGGCGGAACTTCACCGCGCAGGCGATCCCCTATCTCCGCAAGCTCCGCGATCTCACGCGCGAAACCGCCAACCTTGCCGTCGTCGACGACGAGTTCATCATCGTGCTCACGCGCATGGAAAGCCGCGAGATCATGCGCTCGCTGACCAAGGTCGGTGGCCGCGTTCCCATGGTGACGTCGGGTGTCGGCAAGGCGGTGCTTGCGACCTATTCGGACGAGGACGTCGGCGCGATCATCCGCCATCACGGCATGCCGCGGCTGACGGAAAAGTCCATTGTGCGGGCGAGCGATCTGTTCCGGGAGCTCAATTTGATCCGGAAGCAGGGTTTTGCGGTGGACGACGAAGAAGCGGAGATGGGACTGCGCTGCGTCGCCGCCGTCGTCTACAACGCGCTCGCCGAACCGCTCGCCGCGATCTCGGTGTCCGGCTTGACCAGCCGGGTCACCGACGCGCGGCTGCCGGAGATCGGGGGCGTCGTGCGGGACGTCGCGGCGGAACTGACGGCAGCACTTGGCGGCGTGATGCCGGCGGCAAAGCCGGGTTGAGCCAGGTTGGCGCTCCACCGCCACCCGGTGGAAGAAATCAGCTCTGGCGGCAAGAGCCCCGACATCGGTATATCCGTCCACCGTTGTCGCGTCCTTTTGGGGAAAGTCATGCCGTCAGAGCTCCGTTCGCCCCGTCTCGCTGTCCTGATCGATGCCGACAATGCTTCGGCAAAGATCGCGGATGGACTGTTCGAGGAGATTGCCAAGATCGGGGAGGCCAGCGTCCGGCGCATCTATGGCGACTTCTCCAATGCCAGGTCCAGGGGCTGGGCCGACATTTTGTCGAAACATGCCATCATCCCGCAGCAGCAGTTCGCCTATACGACCGGAAAGAATGCGTCCGACATCACGCTGGTCATCGACGCGATGGACCTGCTTCACAGCGGCCGGTTCGATGGCTTTTGCCTGGTGTCGTCGGACAGCGATTTTACCCGTCTCGCCGCCCGGATCCGGGAGCAGGGCATCGATGTCTTTGGCTTCGGCGAGCAGAAGACGCCGGAGAGCTTCCGGCAGGCCTGCCGAAGGTTCGTCTACACGGAGAACCTGCTTGCCGCCCCGGCGAACACCCTGGACGCCGCCTCGAGATCGACGTCGCTTCAGCCGCTCGATGCCGCGACCCCCATCGTCAAGAAGGTGATCACCCAGATGGAGAGCGAAGACGGCTGGGTGACGCTCGGGGAAGTCGGCCGTCAGCTCGCCAACCTGGCGTCCGATTTCGATCCGAGGACGTTCGGCTTCCGCAAGCTGAGTGACCTCGTGCGGAAGACGAATTCCTTCGAGATCGACGAGTCGAAGGGGAGGTCGATGCGGATTCGGGTCAAGCCCGCCGCCGAACCAGCCCCGAGAAGACGGAACTCGCGCAGACCTGCAAGGTCAGGGGCGGCAGGCAATTCGCCGCCTAAGGCGTGAGCAGGGCGTGCCGTTATATTTGAGCTTGCCCGGTCCGGCGCAGGGCGTAACCATCGCAGGGCCATAACGCCACGCGAGGGTCCTGATGACCAGACTTACCCGCTTCGCCGTCGCACCGCTGCATTCGATGACCCGGCGTCTCGCCGATGTGGCCTCTGCGCGTGTCGCGCCCGATCTCGTCGTCACCGGCGCGCGGGTGCTCTCGACCTATTCCGAGCGCATCCACGCGAACCGCGAAGTCTGGATCACTGGCGGGCGGATCGCTGCGGTGAAGCCGGCCGGTGCGGCCAAGAAGGTGTGGAGCGATGTTGCGGTTTTTGACGCGGCCGGCGGCATCATCGCGCCGGGGCTGGTCGACCCGCACATCCACATTGAATCCTCGATGGTGACGGCCTGCGCCTATGCCGAGGCGGCACTGCTCAACGGCACCACCACGATCTTCTGCGACAGCCACGAGATCGGCAACGTGATGGACGTCGCAGGCGTCGAAGCCATGCTGGAGGACGCGCGCGACGCGCCGCTCTCGATTTTCCTGACGGTGCCAAGCACGGTGCCGGCGACCTCGGCGGAACTGGAGACTGCGGGCGGCGACCTCACGCCGGACAAGATTGCCGGCCTGTTCGACCGTTGGCCGGAAGCTGTCGCGCTCGGCGAGAAGATGGATTTTGTGCCTGTCGCCATGGGCGATGAGCGAAGCCACGCCATCCTCGCCGCCGCCCTAAAGCGCGGGCGGCCGGTGTCCGGCCATGTCTACGGCCGCGAGTTCGTTGCAGCCTATGCGGCGTCCGGCGTCACCGACACCCATGAGGCGATCGACCGCGACATCGCCGACGATTTGCTCGATGCCGGCGTCTGGGTGTTCCTGCGCGGCGGGCCGCCGACCACGCCATGGCACTCGCTGCCGCAGGCGATCCGCACCATCACCGAGCTCGGCGCCTCGCACAAGCGCACGGCCGTGTGCACCGATGACCGCGACGCCGATGATCTGCTGCTGTTCGGCCTCGACTGGGTGGTGCGGGAGGCGGTAAAGGCGGGAATGTCGCCCGAGCAGGCCTGGTCGATGGGCTCGCTGCATGGCGCGACGCGCTTCGGCATGGATGGCGATATCGGCGGGCTCGGCGGCGGGCGCCGCGCCGATCTGGTGCTGATGGACGACAATCTGAAGCCGCAATGCACCTGGTATGGCGGCGAGCTCGTGGTCGAGAACCGCAAGATCACGCCGCAGCTCGATCAGGCGCTGTCGCAGCGCTATCAATACCCGAAGGCGGCCTATGCGACCGTGAAGCTGCCGAAGAAACTCAGGCTGACGCCGGAATTGCCGGCGAAGGCCTGCACCGTCAACGCGATCAAGACTGCGCTGCCGGGCATCACGCTGATCCACGAGAAGATCGCAATCGAGCCCGCAAAAGACTGGCCAGCGCTGTTTGCGCGCTATGGCCTGTGCTTCGTCACGGTGGTCGAGCGCCATGGTAAATCCGCCGGCAACGTCGCCTATGGGCTGCTGAACGATTTTGGCCTGAAGCGCGGCGCGGTGGCCTCCAGCGTCGGGCACGACAGCCACAATATCATCGTTGCCGGAACCAACGAGGCCGACATGCAGGTGGCAATTTCGGCCATCGAGGAGCACCAGGGCGCCGTCTGTGTCGTCGCCGACGGCAAGGTGAGGGCTCTGGTGCCGCTGCCGATCGCAGGGCTGCTTTCGGACAAGCGCGTCACGGAGGTGGCCGAGGAGGTCAAGGTCTTGAAGAAGGAATGGGCGGAAGCCGGCTGCACCATCCCCTACATGGGCTTCAATTTGATTCCGCTATCGGTCATTCCGGAAATTCGCATCACCGACAAGGGCCTCGTGCTGGTGCCGCAGATGCAGCTGGCGCCGCTGTTTGAGTGAGCGTGTGTAGCATCCGGTGAGGAGGCGCCGGTCCGGAACGTCACCTCATCAAGAGCGCGACTTCGTCGGCGATATTTGGCTGGATTGCCAGGGCGGCGGAGATGTCGGCCTGACTGCCAACAATGTCTCCCTTTTGTCGCTTGACCATCGCGCGGCTGTAGAACGAGATGGCCTTCTTGTCATCGATGCGAAGCGCCGCGTCGTAATCCTCAATGGAACTATCGAGTGAGCCCTTCCTGAAATAGGCGAAGCCACGCGAATCGTAAAAGCTCGCTTCATCCGGCCGTAGCTTTAAAGCTTCGTTGCAATCAGCGATCGCGCCGTCCGCGTCGCCGGAAACCGCCTTGAAGAAACAGCGATTGTTCAAGACAAAGATATTGCGGGGCTCGAGTTTCAGCGCCTGTTCGAGGTCGCTCATGGCACGCGGGAGGTCGCGCTTGGCTTCATATGAGCGAGCCCGGCGCAAAAGGGCAGTCGCATTCCCCGGATTGGGATCGAGCTGAATCGCGCGATCGTAGTCAGCGTTGGCACGGTTGCGATCTGCCTTGAGCTCGAAAATGTGGCCCCTGGCGTGGTACCCGATCGGGCAAAGCGGATCGAGTTTGATGATCTGGTCGAGATCTTCGACGGCTCGGCCGTACTCACGCTTGGTCGCGTAGACTCCAGCACGGTACAGGTAGGCCCGCGTGTTTCCGGGGAATAGCTTGATGGCCTCGTTTAGATCTTCGATCGCACGGTCATGGTCGAGCAGCCTGAGATAGACCTCAGCACGGCCGAGGAAGGCGAGCGAGGAGCCGGGATCGAGGGAGATCGAGTGGTTGTAGTCATCCAGCGCCTTGTCGACCTGTCGGTTTCTCAGACGAGCGAGCCCTCTTGAGGTGTAAAGTCGAGCATTGTCCGGATCGAGTTCCGCAGCTTGGTTCAGCCGCTCAACGACCTTCTCATAGGCTCCCGCAAATAGAAAAGAGGCTGAAGACCTGACAAGAAGCGTCGCTTCTCTGCTCTTGGGTGGCACTTCCGGCATCTTGCCGGATGCGAGAGGTGGCGTATCGCTACGACAAGCCGATACGATCTGACGAGACTGCTGATCCTGTGCGTAGGTGGGATCACCGGCCCAGCCGAGGATGATCAAACTTGCGGATAGAATGAAGGCCGCTTGCCGGATCTGGGCTGCCTTCTGGCAAAGCTGGCGCCACCCCTGGTCCGCAGCTGAACCGACCGCCCAATCACTTCCAAACCAGTACATTCCTGCCTTCCCATACGCGATGCAACTCTAGCATGTATCTTTGCAGCGCAAACTTACTTTTCCCAACCAAGCAGCGGTATTTTCGATGGTCGCCGGTTTTCAAGAAATGATCCCATCAACCCTCTGATTTTTGGAAGTTTTCTCCAACTGCTTCCACAGCGTGGAAAATAAAATCGATCTCGTTGAGATCGTATCCCGCGCGCCCGATGATCTCGCTCGAGCCAATGCAACTGAGCGAGGTCCGATATGGCGAAGATGCGAGCCATCGATGCTGCCGTGCGAATTCTGGAGAAGGAAGGCATCTCGACTGCCTTCGGCGTTCCCGGGGCGGCGATCAATCCGCTTTACTCGGCACTGAAGAAGCGCGGCTCGATCCGCCATATCCTGGCGCGGCATGTCGAGGGTGCCTCGCACATGGCCGAGGGCTACACACGGGCCAAGGCCGGCAATATCGGCGTCTGCATCGGAACCTCGGGGCCGGCGGGCACTGACATGATCACCGGGCTCTATTCGGCGATCGCCGATTCCATCCCGATCCTCTGCATCACCGGGCAAGCACCGCGGGCGCGGCTCTACAAGGAAGATTTCCAGGCCGTCGACATCGAGTCGATCGCAAAGCCCGTGACCAAATGGGCTGTGACCGTACGCGAGCCTGCGCTGGTGCCGCGCGTATTCAGCCAGGCATTTCACGTCATGCGCTCCGGCCGGCCGGGGCCGGTGCTGATCGACATGCCGCTCGACGTGCAGCTCGCCGAAATCGAGTTCGATGACGAGACCTACGAGCCACTGCCGGTCTACAAGCCCACCGCGACGCGCAAGCAGGTCGAGAAGGCGCTGGAGATGCTCAACGCGGCCGAGCGGCCGCTGATCGTCGCGGGCGGCGGCGTGATCAACGCCGATGCATCCGACCTTCTGGTTGAGTTTGCCGAGATCGCCAATGTGCCGGTCGTGCCGACGCTGATGGGGTGGGGGGCCATCCCCGACGACCACGTGCTGATGGCCGGCATGGTCGGTCTTCAGACCAGCCATCGCTACGGCAATGCCACGATGCTCGAATCCGATTTCGTGCTCGGCATCGGCAACCGCTGGGCCAACCGCCACACCGGCTCGGTCGAGACCTACACCAAGGGCCGCAGCTTCGTGCATGTCGACATCGAGCCGACCCAGATTGGACGCGTGTTCAATCCCGATCTCGGCATCGTCTCGGACGCGAAGGCCGCGCTGGAGCTGTTCGTCACTGTCGCCAGGGAGTGGCGCCGGTCAGGCAGGTTGCGCGAGCGCCAGGCGTGGCCCGCGGCCTGCCGCGATCGCAAGCGGACGATGTTGCGCAAGAGCCATTTCGACAACGTTCCGATCAAGCCGCAGCGCGTCTACGAGGAAATGAACAAGGCGTTCGACCGCGACACCACTTACGTCACCGTGATTGGCCTGTCGCAGATCGCCGGCGCGCAGTTTTTGGGCGTCTACAAGCCGCGCAACTGGATCAATGCCGGGCAGGCGGGCCCGCTCGGCTGGACGCTGCCCGCGGCGCTCGGCGTCCGCGCGGCGTGCCCGGATCGCGATATCGTCGCGCTGTCGGGCGACTATGACTTCCAGTTCCTGATCGAGGAGCTCGCGGTCGGGGCGCAGTTCAATCTGCCCTACATCCACGTCGTCGTGAACAATTCCTATCTCGGCCTGATCCGCCAGGCCCAGCGCGGCTTCGACATGGACTATCACGTCCAGCTCTCCTTCGAGAACATCAACGCGCCCGAGCTCGGCGGCTACGGCGTCGACCATGTTGCGGTCGCCGAAGGCCTCGGCTGCAAGGCAATCCGCGTCACCGACCCCAAGGACTCGCAGGCTGCGTTCGCCACCGCGCGTGAACTGATGGCGAAGCATCGCGTGCCGGTGGTGGTCGAGTTCATTCTCGAGCGCGTCACCAACATCGCGATGGGCACGGAAATCGACAACATCGTCGAGTTCGAGGAGGTGCTGGATCTGCCGCTCGACGAGGTCGCGACAGCGCGGCCCGGCGTGCTGCAGCCGGCGGAATAGGGAACAGAATCATGCCGAAATTCGCCGCCAACCTCACGATGCTCTTCAACGAAATGCCGTTCGTGGACCGCTTCGCCGCAGCCAAAGCGGCGGGATTTTCCGGGGTCGAGTATCTCTTTCCCTACGATTTCGACAAGGCGCTGCTGCGCGAGCAGCTCGACGATCATGGGCTCACGCAGGTGCTGCACAATCTGCCGGCCGGAAACTGGGCGGCGGGCGAGCGCGGCATCGCGATCCTGCCGGATCGCGTCGCCGAATTCCGTGACGGCGTGTTTCGCGCCATCGACTATGCCAAGGCGCTCGATTGCGAGCAGCTCAACTGCCTCGTCGGTATCGCGCCTGTCGATGCCGATCCGCGCGAGCTCAACGAGACGCTGGTCGGGAATTTGCGCTTTGCGGCCTCGACGCTGGCGCGGGAGAACATCAAGCTGCTGGTCGAGCCGATCAACACGCTCGACATCCCCGGCTTCTTTCTCAACGGCACCGAGCAGGCGGTGCAGCTGATCTCCGAAGTGCGCTCGAACAATCTGTTCGTCCAGTACGACATCTACCACATGCAGATCATGGAGGGCGACCTCGCCCGTACCATGCAGGAATACCTCCCCAAGATCGCCCACATCCAGCTCGCCGACAATCCCGGCCGTCACGAGCCGGGCACCGGCGAGATCAACTATCCCTTCCTGTTCCGCCACCTCGACGCGATCGGCTATCGCGGCTGGATCGGCTGTGAATACAAGCCGCGCACCACGACGCTGGAAGGCCTGTCCTGGCACGCCGCGCAGACATTCGAGACCTAGTGGGCAAGGTGGCGGTGCGCTCCCTCTCCCCCTTGCGGGAGAGGGTCGGGGTGAGGGTGTCGCCACGATGGGATACGCTGAGATATGCGGAAGGAATCCCAACGCGGAAATAACCCTCACCCGGCACTGCGCGCCGACCTCTCCCGCAAGCGGGAGAGGTGAGCGGAGCCCGCGGATCGACTTAGCCTAAATCTAGAGGAATAAGAGACATGATCGACATCGGCTTTCTCGGACTTGGCACCATGGGGCGGCCGATGGCCGGCCATCTTCTGGCCGCAGGCCATCGCGTTCTCCTGCATGACGTCGCGCCGGTCGCGTCCGAGCTGATCGCGGCGGGCGGAGTTGCCTGCAAGTCAAGCAAGGAGGTCGCAGAGGAGGCGGATGCGGTCATCATCATGGTGCCGGATACGCCGCATGTGGAGGCCGTGCTGTTCGGCAAGGACGGCGTCGCGGGCGGCATCTCCAAGGGCAAGATCGTGGTCGACATGAGCTCGATCTCGCCGCTGGCGACCAAGGAGTTCGCAAAGAAGATCGAGGCACTGGGCGCGGATTATCTCGACGCACCGGTTTCGGGCGGAGAGGTTGGTGCCAGGGCGGCAAGCCTCACCATCATGGTCGGCGGGCCCGAGCGCGCGTTCAACACCATGAAGCCGATCTTCGACCGCATGGGCAAGAACGTCACCCGTGTCGGCGCCAATGGCGACGGCCAGACGACGAAGGTCGCCAACCAGATCATCGTCGCGTTGACGATCGAGGCGGTGAGCGAAGCGCTGCTGTTCGCGTCGAAAGCCGGCGCCGATCCGGCACTGGTGCGGCAAGCCCTGATGGGCGGCTTTGCCTCGTCGCGGATCCTCGAAGTGCATGGCGAGCGCATGGTGAAGCGCAATTTCGATCCCGGCTTCCGCATCGAGCTGCACCAGAAGGATCTCAACCTCGCGCTCGAAGGCGCGCGCGCGCTCGGCCTGTCGCTGCCGAGCACGGCGGTGGCGCAGCAATTGTTCTCGTCCTGCACCGCGCATGGCGGCAAGGGTTGGGACCACTCGGCGATGGTGCGCGCCCTGGAACTGATGGCAGGGCACGAGATCGCCGCGGCGTAAGTGTTACGCAGTAACACTCTCCGGATTTGGCCTGTCTTTCGTCACGCGGGAACCGGAACAATGGTCCGCTCCCGCGGGTTGAGAGCGCATGACAATCACTGGAGACATTTGGCCATGAAAACCCGTTTTGCGATTTCGTTGGCTGCCGCGTCGCTACTGGCGTCGAGTGCAGCCTTTGCTCAGTCGACGACCGAAGAAGGCGCCAGGAGCGGCGCACGTGCGGGCGGAGACATCGGCGGCCCGGTCGGCGCGATGGTCGGTGGTACCGTCGGTGCGGCGGTCGGCGCTGGTCTGGAAATTCCGAATGCGGTGCTCGGCGGAATTCCGCGCGATGATTCCGTTGTGGTCCACGAGCGCGTCGTGGTCGGCGAGCCACTGCCGCCGACCGTGGTGCTGCGGCCCGTGCCGAACTACAGCGAGTATCGCTATGCGGTCGTCAATGATCGCCGCGTGATTGTCGAGCCGCGCACACGCCGCGTCGTCAAGATCATCGACTGATCGGTCAGAGCCAGGCTTTGAAGAGTTGGGCCCTGCGGAGTGTTACTCCGCGGGGCCTTGGTTTGTCAGGGCCGAATTTGCCCGAAAGTGCCTGAGTACCCAATCGGTGACGGTGGCAAGCGCAAAGCCGATGCAGGCCGTGCCGGCATCGACCAAAAAATCCTCCAGCCGTGGATGCCGTCCCGGCGCCCAGAATTGCATCAGCTCGAGCAGGCCGATCAGGACCACCGCGACGGCGGCGACCGTCCAGCGACGATTCCGGTAGGCGAGGCCGAAGGCCAGTCCGACCAGGACAAAGGCAAGGGCATGCTCGCCGTCTTGGCCGAGGCTGGAATGCGGTCGCAGTTCCGGCGGCCCGAGCGTTGCGAAAGCCACGACGGCTGCGAGAAGCCAGGCAAGGGAGCGGAGCAAAATGGACATTCGCGCGCCTTAGCACGGATTTGCACCAGCCTGTTGCCGGACCTGGATCAGATCGCCGTGTAGTTAATGACGAAACGTCAAAGTGGCTCGCGCACGCCAAGGCCGTGCATGAAGCGTTCCCGGATCTGCACGGGATCGCGGCGGGTGGCGCCGATTCCGGGCTTGTCGTCAATGCGTACGGCGATCAGGCTTGGCTCGGAGGCCGACATGGCCTCCTCGACCAGACGCTCGAAATCCTCCTCGTCCGCGGCCCAGGCGCTGTTGGCAAGCCCCGAGCCGGTGGCGATGGCGACGATGTCAGCCACGTTCGCGGCCGGTGTCGGCTGCGCACCGGTGATCTGGTAGATGCCGTTGTCCATCACGATCATGCTGAGGTTCTTCGGCTTCAACGCCGCAATCGTCGAGAGCGCACCGAGCTGCATCAACAGCGAGCCGTCGCCTTCGAGCGCAAAGACGCGGCGGTCCGGTTGCGCCAGCGCCACGCCCAGGGCGATCGGAAAGGCGAGCCCCATGCTGCCGAGCATGTAAAAGTTCTGCGGGCGGTGGCCGGCGGCCCAGAGGTCGAAATTGGTATTGCCGATGCCGCCGATCACGGCTTCCTCGTGCTTGAGTTTCGCGATCAGACGCGAGGTGACGTCGAGGCGGTTCATGACCTTGGTGTTGCGCGTGTTCATGGCCGGGCTCACTTGTCGAAAACCTTGCCGCCCGTGAGCAGCGGGTTGAGGATCAGCGCCACCGGCGCCTGCGTCGTGACGGCCTGCTTGATCGAGCGGTCGGCAATGAATTCGAGCTCGTCGAGCCGGGTGATGGTGTGATGCTCCAGCGCCAACGAATCCAGCACCGGCCGCATGGTGCGGCAGACCAGCGACTGGCCGTAGTTGAACTCGCCGAGCGTGCCGCGCTCGGACACGAACATGATCAGCGGGATCTGGTAGGGCACCGCGAGCGAGGCCAGCACGTTGGCAAGCGTGGCAAAGCCGGAGGTCTGCATCAGCACCGCAGCCCGCCGTCCGCCCATCCATGCGCCCGAGACGATGCCGACGGCCTCCTCCTCACGGGCGGTGGCAAAGGTGGTGAAGAAGGGATCGGCGTGCAGGTTCTTGATCAGCGGCGTCAGCACGCGGTCGGGCACGTATGGGACGAGGCTGATCTCGTTCCGTTTCAGGGTTTGCAGGACGATGCCGTGCCAGCTCTTGTCGCTGGAGGTCTGCGTCGCCTCGGACGAGGTATGTTGCTCCGCAATCGCCATTGCGTTCTCCCTTCAGCCGCGCATGCTTCTTGGTCTTTGCCATTGTCTTGGGCGTCGTCTTGGCCGTCGCGGCGGTCTGCCGAACTTGACGCGGCGGGCGGGATTGTCAACATGTCCGGGCTGCACCGTGATCTGCGCCAGACGGCCTGCCGCGGCCGGTGCTGCCGTGTCATAAGCGGCAATAACGAGAGAACGGAGGAACGCATGAAAGGAGCGCGCGCCGCGCTGGCCCTGCGGATCTCCTGGAGAGAGCCGGAAGGGTCCTGATGTCCGTCAACAGCAAGCGTGTCTTCTACTCCAATTACCTGGCCAATCCGATCTACATCGACATCCTGAAGGCGCGGCCTGACGTCCGGCTCGATCGTATCGAAAACGAGAGTCCCGAAGATTTTTATGCTCCGATCCTCTCTGCGGCGCATGTCTATCAGATCGGCGCCGCCCGAGACGAGCTGGCGCCGCATTTCCACGTCGATGCCGCCTTCCTGAAGCGCACGCCGAACCTGCTGCTGGTCTCGAGCAATGGTGCAGGCTTCGACCCCGTCGACGCCGAGGCGTGCACCGATGCGGGCGTGCTGGTCGTCAACCAGTCCGGCGGCAACGCCCATTCCGTCGCCGAGCATGCGCTGGCGATGATGCTGACGCTGTCCAAGCGCATCATCCAGTCGGACCGCCGGCTGCGCCGCGAGCGCGACGTCAACCGCAACGATCTCGTCGGCAACGAGGTCGAGCACAAGACGGTCGGCATCATCGGCCTCGGCAATGTCGGCCGCCGCATCGCCGCGCTGTGCCAGGGCCTGCTCGGCATGAAGGTGCTGGCCTATGATCCGTACCTCACGGCCGAGGTGATGGCCGAGCGGGGCGGAGAGAAGGTCGAGCTCGACGAGCTGCTGCGCCGCGCCGATTTCGTCTCGATCTCCTGCCCGCTCAACAAGGGCAGCCGCAACATGATCAGCGTGCGCGAGTTCGCGCTGATGCAGCCGCATGCTTATTTCGTCACCACGGCCCGGGGCTTCATTCACGACGAGGACGCGCTGCTGCAGGCGTTGCGCGACAAGCGCATTGCGGGCGCCGGCCTCGACGTCTGGTCCAAGGAGCCGCCGCCGCCGGAGCATCCGCTGCTCCAGCTCGACAACGTGCTGGCGAGCCCGCATACCGCAGGCGTCACGATCGAGGCGCGCCAGAACATGGGCCGGATTGCCGCCGAGCAGGTGCTGGCGACGCTCGACGGCAAGCGCCCGCCGCGTATCATCAATCCCGAGGTCTGGCCACGCTATGCGGAGCGCTTCAAGCAGGCGTTCGGTGTGACGCCGGGATAGGGGCGCGCGAAGTCTGATCGTGCTCCGATCGTTGGTTACGAGGATGAAAACAGAATGCGGCGGATTTTACTGATGGCGTGAGTGAACACGTATGACTTGTCCTGTAGATCAGGGTTCATGAGCATATTTTCGATTGCGACATCCGGACTTTCCGCGGCGAGTTTGCGTGTGAACGTGGCCGCGAGCAATATCGCCAACGTTCGCACGACCGGCCCGCTACCTGCGTCAGGCGGATCGGGCACATCGGCCGGTGCGGGCAGTTCGAGCATTGGTCCGACGTTTCCCGCGGCTTATGTGCCGTTGCGGGTCGATCAGGTCTCTCAATCGAGCGGCTCGACGCCGGGCGGTACGGCCGCGACCGTGTCGACGGTTTCGCCGAGCTATACCGCAGAATCCGACCCGAGCGCTCCCTTCGCAAACCAGGACGGCCTGGTCGCCGCGCCAAATGTCGATCTCGCCAATGAGTTCGTTCAGCTTGCGACCGCGAAGTACAGCTTCATTGCCAATGCGAAGGTCATTCAGGCCTATTCCGAAACGACAGAGTTGCTACTCGACATCACGACGTGATGGCTGATGTCGGCGCGGGCGCTCGTGTCGCGCGCGCCTGCCGCAGGCTCCAGGTAGGGCGGGGTGGTTGACGGATCGAACCGACGCCTGGATCGGCGGCGGGAACCGTCGCCGGCTTTGATCCGCGTCAAAATCCCCCTCCCGCATCCAGGCTAAATAGGATTAGAGTGCCGCCGAGGCAGGCAGGAGGTCCCCATGTCAACTTATGTTGTCAGGTTCATGAAGGACGTGCTCGGCCAGTACGGCCGGCAGATCGAGGTGTGCCAGGGCTCGCTCGAAATCGACGCCTCCGACGAGGACGAAGCCAGGGAGCGGGCGAAGGCGAGGTTTTGCAAGGACCAGGCGTTGCACCACTGGTCGCTGCATGCCGACCGCATCCAGGTCAGACCGGCTGACTTTCCGTCGTGAGGTCTAGCGGCCGGGCGCCGTGACGGGCGGTGGCGCGGTGACGCCGGCGCCGAGCGACCGCTGCACCACGACGGTGTCGGACCAGTGGCCGTGGCGGTAGGCGACACCACACAGCAGCCCGGCGCGCGCGAAGCCGAACTTCTCGTGCAGCGCCAGCGAGGGCGCATTGTCGGCATCGATATAGCCGATCATCTGGCGGAAGCCGGCGGCGGCGCAAGCATCGATCAATTCCTGGAGCAGCAGCCGTCCGACACCGCGGCCGAGATGCTCGTGGTGGACGTAGATCGAATGCTTGGCGGTGTAGCGATAGGCCGGACGCTTGCGGAACAGCACCGCATAGGCATAGCCCACGACTTCACCGCGAAAGGTCGCAACCTGATGCGGCAGGCGGGTCTGCTTCAGGTTCTTGCGCCGGTCGCGCAGATCGTCCGGCTCGGGCGCGCCGGTTCCCTCGACGTCGCGCGGCACGCCGTTGCGGGCGTGATGGCGGTAAATCGCCAGCATCGCATCGACGTCGCTGTCGCGTGAGGTGCGCACCAGCACCGGCTCGTCATCCGGGCGCGCAACCGCAGTTTCGTTCATCGGCAGCTACTCGGTAACGACGTAGGTATAGAGCCCGATGCGCCCCTGCGCATCGATCTCCTTGTAGACGCCCTGGATTTCCACATCGAAGCCCGGGAACGTGTTGAAGCAGGTCTCGAACATCTTGAGATAGTCCACCATTGGCTTGGCCCGTTCCGTCAGCCGCTCGCCGGGCACGATGGTGGCGATGCCGGGCGGATAGACCACGAAGGGCGTGGTGGCGATACGGCCCGTGATCGCCTCGATCGGCAGATAGTCGACATCGTTGCGGAACAGGTAGCGCGCGGCATCGCGGGGCGACATCGCGATGTCGGGCATGTGCTCGGGCATGAACTGCCGGGCCTGGAGTGCGCTGACGTCGGCGGCACGAAAGAAGCGGTGCATCTCGCCGCAGAGATCGCGCAGCCGCACGTTGGCATAGCGCGCCTGCCGCCGCTGGTAGAACTCCGGGATGACGTCGGCCAGCAGCGCATTGTCGTCGTGCAGCCGCTTGAATGCGACGAGACCCGAGATCAGCGTGCCGGCCTTGCTCGCCTCGACGCCCGGGGTGAGCAGGAAGAGCAGGGAGTTGAGGTCGTTCTTCTCGGGGACGATGCGGTTCTCGCGCAGATACTGCGCGACGACCGGCGCGGGGATGCCGTGCTCGACATAGGCGCCGGTGGTGCGATCGAAGCCGGGGGTGAGCAGCGTCAGCTTGTTCGGATCGGTCATGGCAAAGCCCTCGCTGAGGCCAGGGAAGCCATGCCAGGCGCTATCGGGGGAGAGCTGCCACAGCGCGGGATTGGTGGCGAGCTCGTCGGTGGAGAGCGTTTCCCAGGCGACGTTGTGCGCGGCGCCGGCGCGGCTGACATCGGGAATGGCGACGCGATCGGGGACGAAGGGTTCGAAGAACCAGCGGCGGTCCGGATTCTGCTCCTTCTCCTCGAACTCCCGGCGCATCGCGCGGATCTTCTTGCGCAGCTCGATGCCGAGCCGGATCGTGTCGTCCCAGAGCACCTCGCCGGAGCGGCCCTTCATCATCTGCGCGCCGACGTCCAGCGAGGCGAACAGCGGGTAGAATGGCGAGGTCGAGGCGTGCTGCATGAAACTTTCGTTGAAGCGGCGGTGCTCAACGCGCCGCTTCTGGCCGCGGATGTGACGATCCTTGATGTGGATTTGGGAGGCCTGCGAAAAGCTCGCGAGCTGCTTGTGGGTCGACTGCGTCGCGATGATGCCGGGTGCCTCGGGGGGAAGGTTCGCCAGTCCCATGGCGAAGCGGCCGGCATAGAGCGGGTGGAACTTCATGAAGCCGGCCCAGGCCTCGTCGAACAGGATGTACTCGCAGAGATGGCCGACGCGCTTCAAGATCATCTCGGCGCTGTGGATGGTGCCGTCATAGGTGCACTGCTCGACCACGGCGACGCGGAACGGCCGCTCCTTGCGCCAGGCATCCTTGTCCGCGACCAGGGGATGATTGCGGATCGCCTCGCGCAAGATTTTCTCGTCGAGCATGTCCCAGCGCATCGGGCCGATCAGGCCCCAGGCATTGCGAATGGTCGGCACGTAGACCGGGACACCGCCATTGATCATCAGCGCGCCATGATGAGCGGCCTTGTGGTTGTTGCGGTCGAACAGCACGAGATCGCCGTCGGTGACGAGGGCGCCGAGCGCGACCTTGTTCGAGGTCGAGGTGCCGTTGAGCACGAAATAGGTCTTTTCCGCACCAAAAATCTGCGCGGCTTCCTTCTGTGCCTTCAGCGCCGGTCCTTCATGGGTGAGGAGGTCGCCGAGGTCGAGCACGGAATTGTCGAGGTCGTCGCGGAACACGGACTCGCCGAGATGTTCGACGAAGACCCGCCCGATCGGACTGCGATTGTAGAACACGCCGCCATTGTGACCCGGGCAGGTCCAGAGCTGGTTGCCCTCCTCGGCATAGTCGACCAGCGCGCCGAAGAACGGCGTCTTCAGCGTCTCGGCATATTGCTTGAGCCGGCTGATCAGGTTCTTGGCGATGAAGGTCGGGGTTTCCTCGGACAGGAAGACATAACCGTCGATGAAATCGAGCACCTCGACCGGCAGATCCTCGAACCGCTTGCGCCGGATCAGGAGGATGATCGGGAAATCGAGGCCGCGCCGCCGCATCAAATTGATCAGCGCCGAGGTCTTGCCCTCCAGGCCCTTCTTGCCCCAGTCCACCACCATGCAGCCGATCGCGGCATCGGTCTGCACCGCCATCTCCGCGTCCTCCAGCTTGCGGGCGCGAACGACCTCGAAGCCGGAGCGCTGGATCTCCTCGATGATCTGGTTGAAGCGGACGCCTTCGAGATCGTCGGCGTCGAACACAGGTGCGGCGAACAGGAAGTTGAAGCGCTTGAAATAGTCCATTGTCTGTCCCGAATGTGCGAGACCGACAGGTCTCGACACATTTGATGACAGCTGGATGACAGAGGCTCCATCCCGATCGGGCCGGGTCGGATGACCGGCGGCTCAGTCCAGGAGCTTGTCCAATGTGATCG
The DNA here is from genome assembly GCF_029846695.2 of Bradyrhizobium nivariense. Classification (NCBI taxonomy): domain Bacteria; kingdom Pseudomonadati; phylum Pseudomonadota; class Alphaproteobacteria; order Hyphomicrobiales; family Nitrobacteraceae; genus Bradyrhizobium; species Bradyrhizobium nivariense. The sequence continues at coordinate 40,265 of NZ_JARWCR020000075.1, forward strand.
GGAAGCGGCGGATGCGTTTGCCGGTGGCGTGATAGACGGCGTTTGCGATCGCCGCCGGGACGCCGACGATCCCGATCTCGCCGAGTCCCTTGACGCCGAGCGCGTTGATGTGCGCGTCCGGCTCGTCGACGAAGATCACGTCGATGTCGTGAACATCGGCATTCACGGGAATGTGGTACTCGGCGATGTTCGCGTTCATGATCCGGCCGAAGCGGTGATCCATCACCGTCTCCTCGTGCAGGGCCATCCCGATCCCCCAGACCACGCCGCCCATGATCTGGCTGCGGCCGGTCTTGGTGTTCAGGATCCGCCCGGCCGCGATTGCACTGACCACCCGGGTCACGCGGACGACGCCGAGCTGCTCGTCCACCTTCACCTCGGCGAATACCGCGGAATGGGTATTGCGCGCGTGCTTCTTGTCCTCACCGAACTGGTTGAGCTTTTCCTTCTCGATGCGTTCGACGTTGCCATGGCGCATCGCGTCGGCGATCGAGACCGCGCGGCTGTTGTCACTGTTCCTGGCAATGCTGCCGTCGATCAGGACCGTATCGGCCGCCTCGGCATCGCCGAGTGGCGAGCCACGCATTTTCTTGGCCAGGCGCAACAGTTCCTTGCGGACCTCCTGAGCGGCTGCGAGCACCGCATGTGCGCTTGAGGCGGCCATCCAGGAGCCGCCTTCGACCGGCGCCTGCGGCAGGGTGGAATCGGCAAGCCGGACGCTGATGTTCTCGATCGGCAGACCGAGCGCATCGGCCGCAACTTGCGCCACGATGGTGTAGGTGCCGGTGCCGATGTCGGAGGCGGCGCAGGATACCTCGGCATGTCCATTCGACGTCAGCACGATGCGCACCGCGACCGGCATCTGCAATGCTTCCCACACGCCCGTTGCCATGCCCCAGCCGACCAGCTCCTTGCCATCGCGCATTGAGCGCGGCACAGGATTGCGTCTGCTCCAGCCGAAGGCGTCCGCGCCACGCGCGTAGCATTCGCGCAACTGCTTGCTGGTATAGGGCAGATTTTCGCTTTGATCGCGATCCGAGTAGCAATTCAGCCGCAGTTCGATCGGGTCGAGCTTAAGCGCGACGGCGAGCTCGTCCATCGCGCATTCGAGCGCGCAAACGCCGGAAGCGGCGCCCGGTGCGCGCATGTCGCAGGGGGTGGAGACGTCGAGGTGGACCAGCTTGTGAGAGAAGCGGCTGTTCGGGCTGCTGTAGAGCTGTTCGGCCCAGCCGGTATCGTTGCGTGCAAAATCCTCGTAGCGCGAGGTGACGGCAATGGCCTCGTGCGTGATCGCGTCGAGCGTGCCGTCGGATTTTGCGCCGAGCCCGACGCGCTCGATGGTCATCGGCCGGTAGCCGAGCCCGTACATCTGCTGCCGCGTCAGCACGACGCGAACGTTTCGCTTCAGCGCGAGCGCGCCAAGCGTTGCCAGCACGACCTGGTATTGCGGCCGCAAGCCGGAGCCGAAGGCGCCACCGACGTAAGGCGAGACCACGCGAATGTCATCCGGCTTCTTGTCGAACACGCCGCAGAGAAATTTGTGGACGTTCTGGACGCCTTGGGTCTTGTCGTAGATCGTGAGCTTGCCATTGCTCTCCCAGACCGCCGTGGTCGCATAGAGCTCCATCGGGTTGTGATGCTCGGTCGCCATCACGTAGTCCGCCTCGTGGCGCACATCGGCTCGGGCAAGAGCCGCTGCGGCGTCTCCGCGCGGCTCGTGTGGTTCGTCCATTTCGGCGGCCTTGCTGCGCTCGCCTTCGAGGTCGGTCGCAAAGCCGCGCTGCTCATACTCGACCCGCACGAGCGTGGCCGCGAATTTCGCGGTTTCCCAGTCCTCCGCCACGACCAACGCGATCGGCTGGCCGTTGAACTTGATCGTGTCATCATAAAGCGGACGGAAAGGCGAGCCTTTCTCGGGCGCCACCTCGTCCTTCCACGCCTCATCCTTGTCGGCGAGCGGCGGACGGTTCGCATGTGTTAGCACGTCGAGCACGCCCTTGACCTGCAGCGCCGCACTGCTGTCGAGACGGGCAATGCGCCCGCATGGAATGGTGGCCTCGACGACAAAGCCATGGAGGAGCCCGTCGGCCGGGAATTCGCCGGCGTATTTGGCCGCCCCGGTGACCTTGGCCCGGCCGTCGACACGCGACGTTGGTGTTCCGATATAGGCGTTCATCGGTCCCTCACGCGATCTTCTTGTGGGCCTGGGATTGCGGCGTGGCATTCGCCGCCTGCGTCAGCGTCCGCACGATGGCGCGGCGCGCGAGCTCGACCTTGAAGCCGTTATGTGAGCGGGTCGTTGCTCCCTGGAGCAAGAGATCCGCGGCGCGCGAGAAATGATCGGTCGTCGCGGCCTGGCCGCGCAGCGCCGCTTCGGCTTCGAGGCTGCGCCAGGGCTTGTGAGCCACGCCGCCGAGCGCCACGCGTGCCCCGCTAATTGCGTTGCCCTCCAATTCGAGTGCGGCAGCAACCGAGACCAGAGCAAAAGCATAGGACATCCGGTCGCGAATCTTCAGATAGCTGTAGTTTTGAGCAAAGCCGCGCGGCGGCAGCTCAATCCCCGTGATGATCTCGCTGGGACCGAGATTGGTATCGACATGAGGCGTGTCGCCGGGGAGCCGATGGAAATCGATCAGCGCGATGGTGCGTTCGCCGGATGGACCCGCGATGTGCACGAGCGCCTCGAGCGCGGCAAGCGCCACGCTCATGTCGGATGGGTTGGTCGCGATGCAGGCTGCGCTCGTACCCAGGATCGCATGGTTGCGGTTGAGGCCGTCGATCGCCGAGCAGCCGCTGCCCGGATTTCGCTTGTTGCAGGGCGTGGCCGTGTCATAGAAATAGGCGCAGCGCGTTCGCTGCATCAGATTGCCTCCGACCGACGCCATGTTGCGCAGTTGCGCCGAGGCGCCGGCCAGGATGGCGCTGGCGAGCAGGGGATAGCGCTGCTCGATCAGGGGATGGTAGGCGAGATCCGCGTTCGGCACCAAGCCGCCGATGCGCAAGGACCCGTCGGCCGTCTCCTCGACCTTGCGGAGCGGCAGGCGGGAAATGTCGATCAGCCGGGAGGGGCGCTCGACATTCTCTTTCATCAGGTCGATCAGATTGGTGCCGCCGGCAATCAGTTTCGCGCCGGGGTCGGCGGTGAGCAGGCGGATCGCATCGGCGACGTCCGTGGCTCGGGCGTACTGGAAGTTGTTCATGGCTGGCCCATTGCCTGCTGGATGGCGGCGACGATGTTCGGATAGGCGCCGCAACGGCAGAGGTTTCCGCTCATCAGCTCCCGGATCTCGTCGGCATCCCGGGCACGGCCTTCGACGAGCAGTCCGGCCGCCGAACATATCTGTCCCGGCGTGCAGTAGCCGCATTGGAAGGCGTCACGGTCGATGAAAGCCTGTTGCAGGGGATGCAGCGTGCCGTCCTTGGCAAGACCTTCGACGGTCGTGATCTCCGCGCCGTCCTTCATGACGGCGAGCGTAAGGCAGGAATTGACGCGCCGGCCGTCCACCAGCACCGTGCAGGCGCCGCATTGACCATGATCGCACCCCTTCTTGGTGCCGCTCAGCGCAAGATGATCCCGCAAGGCGTCGAGCAACGTGGTCCAGGGCACGAGATCGAGCGTGTGACTGACGCCATTGACGACAAGATGGATCGGAATGCGTTCGGGAATCTGATGCGCGACATTGCCCATGTCCTGCTCCCTGCGACGGCGACCGTGCCGGACGTCAGCCCTGTCGAAGTCCCGTTGACGCGGGGGGCCACGCCGCCTCCGCCGGCCAATAGCGCCCAACGGACCACCGGCCGGTTGGTTCCTTGCCGGCAGTTCGCCTTTCCGAGAGGCCGCGGTCAGCGCTTCGCTTCGCCGAACACCACAATCGGCACCGCGCGGTTGACGACGTCGCGCAGCGCGAAGCTCGATTGCACCCGCGCCACGCGCGGCAGGCGCGATAGTTCGGTGCGATGGATGCGCTCGAAATCCTGGATGTCGCGGGCCAGTACGATCAGGATGTAGTCGTCGGTCCCCGACATCAGGAAGCAGCGCACGACGGACGGGCATTTCACCACTTCCGCCTCGAACGCCTTAAGCGCCTCGTCGCTCTGGCTTTCCAGCGCGATGCGGACCAGCACCGTGGTGGTGAGGCCGAACTGCGTCAGATCGAGCGCGGCCTGGTAGGCCTGGATGTAGCCGTCATCCTCCAGCGCTTTCTGCCGCCGTGCCAGCGCGGTGCTTGACAGCCCGACCTTGTTGGCGAGCTCGGTGTGGCTGGCCCGCGCATTGGTCGTGAGTTCCGCGAGGATGGCGAGATCTTTTCGGTCGAGGGCCAAGGTTTCGTTTCCAGCGTGAAAGGGCGTTTGCGCGCCGGAAACCGGCGCGGGGAGGCCAAAGCTAGCGGATATTTGCACGAAACCAAACCGGGCACGTCGCTACGATCACGAGGTGAATCAAAAGGAGACCCGGGATGCGCGTCGGAGTGCCCAAGGAGATCAAGGTGCAGGAATATCGCGTCGGGCTCACCCCGGGCGCGGTCCGCGAATATATCGCTGCCGGGCACGAGGTGACGGTCGAGACCGGCGCGGGCGGCGGTATCGGCGCGTCCGACGAAGTGTACCGGCGGGCAGGGGCCACCATTGCCGAGAGTGCCCGCGACATCTTCGCGACGTCCGACATGATCGTGAAGGTCAAGGAGCCGCAGAAGAGCGAATGGGCCCAGCTTCGCGAAAGCCAGATCCTGTTTACCTACCTCCATCTTGCGCCGGATCCCGAGCAGGCCAGGGGTCTGCTCGCCTCCGGCTGTACTGCGATCGCCTACGAAACCGTCACCGACGCGGCCGGTCACCTCCCCCTGCTTGCGCCGATGAGCGAAGTCGCCGGCCGCCTCGCCATCGAGGCCGCCGGCGCCGCGCTCAAGCGCTCCGCCGGCGGCCGCGGGCTGCTGCTGGGCGGTGTTCCCGGCGTGCAGCCGGCGCGGGTCGTCGTGCTCGGCGGCGGCGTGGTGGGAACGCAGGCCGCGCGCATGGCCGCTGGCCTCGGCGCCGAAGTCACGGTGATCGACCGCTCGATTCCTCGTCTGCGCCAACTGGATGATGTCTTTCTCGGCCGGGTGCGCACCCGCTTTTCGACCATCGAGGCGGTCGAGGAGGAGGTGTTCGCTGCCGACGTCGTGATCGGCGCGGTGCTGGTGCCCGGCGCAAGCGCGCCAAAGCTCGTCACGCGTACGATGCTGAAATCGATGCGGCCGGGTGCGGTACTCGTCGACGTCGCCATCGACCAGGGCGGCTGCTTCGAGACCTCGCATCCGACCACGCACACCGATCCGACCTACGAGGTCGACGGCGTCGTGCATTATTGCGTCGCCAACATGCCGGGCGCGGTGCCGGTGACGTCGAGCCAGGCGCTGAACAACGCGACGCTGCCGTTCGGCCTGTCGCTTGCGAGCAAGGGTTTTGCCGCTGTGCTGGAAAATCCGCACCTACGCAATGGGCTGAACGTGCATCGCGGCCGCATCACCAACAAGGCGGTGGCGGAAAGCCTCGGGCTGGAGTTTGCGCCGGTGGAGAGCGGGCTGGCGGCCTAGGGTCTGTTGAGATTCAGGATTCACAGATTGGAACGTCCGTGATTCAAGCTCCGAAAGGAGTTTTGGATGCAGCGATTCGTTTTGACGGACGCCCAGTGGGCGAAGATGCAGCCGCTTTGT
>NZ_JARWCR020000076.1:0-45824 GCF_029846695.2 Bradyrhizobium nivariense
CTTTCCCTCGCCGCGACACCAGCGCGTCCGCGAAACCCGGTTGCCCAACCTGTCGATATGCCATCCCGAGCCCCTCCGAGCCTAGGCCCTAATGAATCCCTGATTCGCCTTTGTGCAAAGCTCTCGCTTGCGGGAGAGGTCGGCGCGTAGCGTCGGGTGAGGGCTCTTTCCGCTTCGGGATTATCCCGTTGCGGAGACACCCTCTCCCCAGCCCTCTCCCGCGAGCGGGAGAGGGAGCCGGTGACCGACGACGACAAGCCGGTGTGACTGACGCGTTGCAAGCGCCGCGGTACGCGATCGAAGCGGTTATCCGATGCCGGCCACCTGAGCTATCCGCTCGAGCAGCGGGCGCTGTCCTGCGTTGATCTTCTCGCGCGCTTCTTCGAGCGTGAACCATTCGGCACGATCGACCTCCGGGAAGGTCTGCCGTCTGCCGCTGCGCGGCGGCCATTCCATCTCGAACGTGTTGCTGCGAATGCTGCGCACGTCGATGTCGAACTCGACTGCGAACGCGGTGACGACTTTGCCGCCGCGCTGCTTGACCTGACCAAGCGCGATCAGCGGCATAGACAGCTCAAGTCCGAGCTCCTCGGCAAACTCCCGTCGCGCGGCGATGTCTGCGTCTTCTCCGTCCGCATACTCGCCCTTCGGGATCGACCATGCAGCGAGGTCCTTGTTGCGCCAGAACGGCCCTCCGGGATGAACGAGGAGAACCTCGATTTCCCGTCGCTTTCGGTAGGCGAGGATCCCGGCACTGTTCGATGGCATTGCAGGTTCCGTGCAGGCGCGGCGCCTTCCGTTCGGGAAAAAGTGGAACAGAGGGTTTTAGCGCAGGTTAATAGCCAACGCTTTAACCGAACAAGGGAGTGAACCATGATCCGCCTATTGGCAACGACCGCATTGGGGCTGGTGCTGGCGAACGCCGCCTTTGCGCAATCGCCAAGCACGAACAGCAAGTCCGAGCAGACGCCGCAATCCCAGTCGAATTCCGCAGCTCCGTCCACCACCTCGCCGTCTGGCGCGGCACAAACGCAGCAGACCACGTCGCAACCGCAGCAATCATCGACGCCGGGAGCGTCGACACAGAATACCGAGGCGACAACTCCGTCTTCCGGATCGGCCAATTCCGGCTCCGGGACCAACGCTACCAATAGCGCGGACACGTCCTCTCGGCCGTCGAGCGGTGCGGCCAACTCGAACACGGCCGGCAACCAGCCCGGCGCCCAGCAGAGCGCCAATCCGCCGGCGGCGAACTCGAACCAGGCGCAGGATCGATCCAACCCTCCGTCGACGAACGCCAATCAGGCGCAGCAGGCGCCCAGCGGGACCGGAACCAACCAGGCCCAGCAATCGCCAAACGCGCCGAGCAGCAATCAGGCGCAGGGCGAGCGGGCGCGCGCCAATTCACAGGCCGCGGCGCGCACTGACGTCAACCTCAACAAGCAGCAGGAGACCAAGATCAGCGCGTCCATCTCCCACCTCAACGTGCGGCCGCTGACCAGCGTCAATTTCTCGCTGAGCGTCGGCACGGTGGTGCCGCGCGACATCCAGCTGTCGACGCTGCCGCCCGATGTGGTCGAGATCGTGCCGCAATATCGCGGCTACAGCTTTGCGCTGGTGAAGGATGAGATCGTCGTGGTCGATCCGGCGACATACAAGATCGTGACCGTGCTGCCGTACTCGGGACAATCCACCGCGACAACGACGACCACGCGCGAGCGCGGCGCCAGCAAGTTTTCGGATCGCGATCGCGAAGTGATCCGCAAGCATGCGAAGACCCGCACCGAGGGACGGAGCGAACGACAGACCACCGGCAGCACCGCACGCAGCGAGATTCATGTAGGTGACCGCGTTCCCGACAGTGTCGAGGTCGAGGAATTCCCGAGCACCGTCTACCGGGACGCGCCCGACCTGCGGGAGTACCGCTACATCCACCGCGATTCGCGGACCTATGTCATCGAGCCCCGCGAACGCCGCATCATCGAGGAAATCGACTAGTTCGCACGCCGCCGGAAGCCGCTCCCTCGAGCGGCTTCCGATCCGGCATCAGCTGGCAGATCGTTCGTGCGCGGCGAGACGGATGACTCGGCGCTTCGCGCTCTTTCCGGCCGCGCGCGCTTCAATCATGATGCGCGCTTTGCCGTGAGCCGAAGCGTTCTTCCGAAGCAGGGTTGCGAACCGCTTGCGTGCACGGTTGGTCGTCAATCGCACCGCCAGTTGCTCCGCCTTGCGAATGATGGTCGTGACCGAGGGCGTCAGGTTTACCGGAACCCAGGCGACGTCTTTCGTCTTGGACAGGCTGCCGATGCCTTCGCATGGCGCTTCGCGCGGCAGGTCGATCCGGATCGCGAGGGCCTCCGTGCGTTCGGTCCAGTCTTCGGCCTTGGTGCCGGTGATGATGCGGACGTAGTCGCGCGTCTCGCGCGGCAGCTCGCTCTCTCTGGCGAGCCATTTCTGGATCCGGCCAGGGCCCGCGTTATAGGCGGCCGCGGCAAGGCCGAGATTGCCGAAATCGTCGCGGAGCTTGCGCAGGAATTTGGCTGACGCCGGCAGCGCCTTCATCGCATCGAAGGGATCGTCCAACCCGACCTCCGCTGCTGTTTCCGGCATGAACTGTGCGACGCCTTGGGCGCCGGCCTGGCTGACCTCGTTGGACTTGAAGCGGCTCTCCTGCCAGATCAGGCGGGCGAAGAACGGCACGGGAATGCCGCTGGCCTCGGCGGCTTCACGAAGCGCGTTGCAGAATCGTTCAGTCGGCGAAATCGGCGCCTGCGCGACAGGTTCGACGGCGCGCGGCGGCTCGGGTGTCTCCTCAAAGGCAGCGCGTGCATTGGCGAGCTCGAGGGCCTGCACGCTTGCGAGGAACAGATCGACCACCGGAACAAGTGGTGAGGCTTGAGTGTTTTGAAGAACGGCGTGGTCGAAAGCTGGTGCTTGGCGGGACGCCGACGGATCGAGGTCGCACATCAGAATCATAAACGCGGCGCAAGCCGCGACGACAAATCGCATTGCTGGAGCAACCTCGAACTGTGGGATGCGAACTGTGGGATGAACGGCCAGCGCTGCGCGGGCGATGAGGAGTTCTTAACCGTGCGATTGCGGCAAAGCTGCGGTCTCGTCGGTTCCGTCGGTGCTACTACGGTGTTCCCGCCGGGAAACTCTCCGCGGTTTTGCGGGGAGCATTGGTGAATTGGGAAGAGCGACATGGTGCGGTGGATGCTTGGCGCAGTGATTTCGCTGTGGGTGATCTGTCCGGCGCTCGCGAACAATCTCGATGCCACCGCAGTGAACGACGCTGCGCGTCCCGCGAAACAGCCGGCTACCGACAAGATCAGCGCATCCGTGGTGAAGCTTCAGATCATGCTGGACCGTACGCAGTTCTCGCCGGGCGAAATCGACGGCAAGTTCGGCGAGAACGCGCAGAAAGCGTTGAAGGCATTTGCCGAGCAGAGCGGTATCGCTTTCGAGAAGACGATCGCGCCGGAGCTTTGGGACAGGCTGAGCGCGGCGAGCGAAGGTCCCATGATTGTCGACTACAGGATCACCGAGGCCGATGTGAAGGGACCGTTCCTGAAAGAGCTGCCGCGCAAGCTCGAGGACATGAAGTCGTTGAAGGCGCTGAGCTACACCAGCCCGCTCGAGGGACTCGCCGAAAGAGTCCACATGAGCGGGGACCTGCTTCGGACGCTCAATCCCGGCAAGTCCTTCGACAAGGCCGGGGAGACGATTGCCGTTGCGAATGTCTCTGCACGAGGCGAGCTGCCACCCGTTGCGCGGCTCGAGATCGACAAGAAGAACGGCACGCTGAAAGCATTCGACGGGGCCGGCCGCCTGCTCGCGTTCTATCCCGCGTCAATCGGTAGCCCGGACCGTCCGACGCCGAGCGGTACGCTCAAGGTCATCAGCACAAACGAGAAGCCGACCTATCACTACAATCCTGACTACAAGTTCAGCAGCGTCAAATCGAAACGGCCGTTCGATGTCCAGCCGGGTCCAAACAATCCGGTAGGGGCGTACTGGATCGGCCTGTCCGCGCAGGGCTACGGCATCCACGGCACGGCGGAGCCCGACAAGGTCAGCAAGTCCGCGTCGCACGGCTGCGTCAGGCTGACCAATTGGGACGTGCGCGCGCTCGGCGATCATATCAAGCGCGGCACACCGGTCGTCTTCCTGGATGCGCCGACGGAATCCTCGTCCAAGCACCCGGGGAAGTCCGGCGGCAAGCGGGCCTCGAACTAGTCCTCGAAACTAATCCTTTGGAAAGTCCTTGCGCATCGCGATCTCGGCGGCATCGCCGGGCGACAGCACCGTCTGGTCGAACGCTGTTTGCGGCCTCGTCATGATGTCGTAGAGCGAGATGCCCTTGATGGGCTTGCCCATGAGCTCGCGCACGCAGTCAGCGAGCGTGCCGTTGTAGACGAGATAGGGCGGACCTCGGCCCTTCTGCCTCTCGCCCTTCAGCGACGGCCACTTCTTCAGTTCGGCCGGCGCGTCATAGGCGATCGGCGATTCCTCTTTAAACATTCGCTTGGCCCCTGAAGGCGTGGGTAGCCCAGAAGCCTAGGGCCGCCCGGTAAACGCTTGTTAAAGAATTAGTTCAATTCAGCCGGCAACGAAGGCGAGCAGGGTGCCGTTGGCCTTGGCCGGCGGCACGCAGATCGCGGTCCCGCTGCGCACAGCCGCCGAACCGAGCGCCTTCTCGGTGGCCGCGAGATCGCCGCTCACGAGCACCAGGGCCGCGCCACCGCGCTCGGAGAGACCTGTGAGTGGGACACCGGGATAGCGCTTGCCGAGCTGGTCCAGCGTCAAATAGACGAAATCGGCACGATCACCGCCGGAGGGCACGGTCACCGCGCCGTCGGCCTCCGTCTTCGGCTCGCGGTCGATCAGCCGTCCCAGATGCGCGGCTTCCTTCGCGGGCTCTGGCGTTGCGATCAGCGTTTGCTTGATCCGCTTCGCCGCATTGGCGTGCTTCATCAGCTCGGGAAGCCACACCGTCTCGCGGGTCTTGTGCTGGCAGGCGAAAATGCGCACGCCGCCTGGCGCTTCCGCGGTCGGCCACATGAAAGTGCGGAATTTCGCCGCCGAGACCGTGCCGTTCGGCAGCGTGACCGGCCGTTCGAAATCGGTCGGACCAATCGGCTCCAGGCCGCGTGCGCGGATTTCCTCCGCGCCGGCGGTGGAATCGACCGCGGTGAAGGCGATGCGCTCGATCCCTTCGCCGCGCTTGTCGAGGAAGGCGCGCGCGGGCGCATTGTGCTCGGTCGCAGCGAGCACGCCGAGCAGCTCCATATAATCCGGATCGAACATGATGGTGTAGTTGCCGGTGCCCATATGCGCGCTGTGGGTGCCGCGCGGCGAGATGGTGAAGCCGAGCTGCCGGTAATTCTCGGCGGCCTTGTCGAGGTTCTGAACCATGACCACGGCGTGGTCGATACCGATGACGTTCTTGAGGGCCACTGTTCTTTCCCCGAATGCAAACTGACCAGAGGCCGCGCTGGCGGCCATTGGTCCTGTCTACGCCGGATAGGCGGCCAAGTCATTTTCAAATCGGCGGGAGATGCGAAATTTCATTTCGCGAAATGCTCTCGACGCATCACGGTCGATGGCGTCAGCGAGCCTGCTCGATATAGGCGGCGAGGATGGCGCGCTCATCGCTGGTCATTTCGGTGATGTTGCCCGGCGGCATCGCATTGGACCAGGCGGCGACGCGGCCGATCAGGCGGATGTTGCGATGGATGTGCTCGGGCGCATCGAGCAATATGCCCTTCGGCGCGGTCACGATGCCGGCCCAGACCGGCTCGGCCGCATGGCACATGCTGCAGCGGGACATCACGATCTCCTCGACATTGGCGAGGGTCGGCTGCGCCGACAGCGCCCCCGTCTTCACCTCTCGCGGTCCGGCGGCGGAGAGGAAGAGGATCGCGATCACGCCGACCGCTGCGACGCCCCACACCCACCATGGCGATTTGCGCCCGGCATGACGCTCGTTGAAGAAGTGCCGGATCACAGGGCCGAGCGCCAGGATGATCGCGACGATGATCCAGTTGAAGCGCGTGGCGTAAAGCAGGGGATAGTGGTTGCTGATCATCAGCACGACGACCGGCAGCGTCAGATAATTGTTGTGGACCGAGCGCTCCTTGCTGGTCTTGCCGAGCTTTGGATCGGGCGCCTGTCCCGCGATCAGGCTGGCTACGATCTTCTTCTGGTTCGGGATGATCAGCGCGAAGACGTTGGCGACCATGATGGTGCCGATGATCGCCCCGATCTGGTTGAAGGCGCCGCGCCCGCTCAGCACGTGGGTGAAGGCATAGGTCAACGCGACCAGGAACAGATAGCCGCCGATGGTGAAGGGAAGTTCGCGCTGCGCGAGCCCGGTACGGCAGGCGCCTTCATAGAGCAGCCATGCCAGCGCGAGGCTCGAGAGGCTGAACAGGCCGGCCTGGAATGGCGTGAGGTCGAGGATCGACTTGTCGACCAGGAACAAATCGGCCTCGAGATAATATACCACCACCATCAGCGCGAAGCCGGACAGCCAGGTGGTGTAGGCCTCCCATTTGAACCAGGTCAGCTCGTCCGGCATCTGGGCGGGCGCGACCAGATATTTCATGATCCGGTAGAAGCCGCCGCCATGGACCTGCCAGGCCTCGCCCTGCACGCCGTCCGGCAGGTCGCTCTCAGGAGAGTCGGTTTTGGGCTTGAGGCTGAGGTCGAGGGCGATGAAATAGAAGGAACTGCCGATCCAGGCGATCGCCGCCACCACGTGCAGCCAGCGGAGCAGCAGGCTCGCCCATTCCGAAATGATGGATCCCCACATGATCACCCCAACAGATGCGATACCAATGCCGCAGCTTTGATGACCGCAACCGGCGGCCCCGCCCCTACAATGTGTCGCACCGATCACCGGCATTTTCCAGTACGATGGGTTGGAGCTGATGCACATCGTGCGGGCATGAGCTGACGTGGGATTCGGCAGGCGTTTGACCTATCGCAGAACGTTTACGGGTCGATCGGCGTTGACGCGCGACACGTGAAGGCCGGGAGGAAACGACGTGAAGAACAGGATTTCGTTCGTGGCGATGTCCGCGGGGTGGCTGCTCGCAGTTGCGACCTGCGCACAGGCCGAGCCGGTCCTGCAGGGCAAGGAGGCCTACGGCGATTGGCGGGCCGACAAGCCCGGCACGGTCAGGTTGATCCGGCTGCAGGATCTGGTCAGGCCCGGCGCCACGAAGTCGGTCGCGAGCTTCTCGCGTGTGGTGCCGCGTCCGCCGGAGGCTGCGCTTCAGGTGCCGGCCGGCTTCAAGATCGAGCTGTTCGCCGAGGGCCTGCGCGCCCCGCGCATCGTGCGGGTTGCGCCGAACGGCGATGTCTTCGTCGCGGAGACGCGCGCCGGCAACATCCGCGTATTGCGCACCGGGGAGGGCGGCAAGGTCGCGACCAACGGGGTGTTCGCTGGCGGACTGCGGCAGCCGTTCGGCATCGCCTTTTTCCCGAGCGGCGACAATCCGCAATGGGTCTATGTCGCCAACACCGACAGCGTCGTCCGCTTTCCCTATCAGGCCGGCGACCTCAAGGCGCGCGGCAAGGCGGAGACGGTCGTGGCGAGCCTGCCGCATGACGGCGGCCATTCGACCCGCGACATCGTCTTCACGCCGGATAACAAGCGCATGCTGGTGTCCGTCGGGTCGCTCAGCAACGTCGCCGAGGGCATGGGCACGCCGCCGGGCGGGTTGGAGGCATGGTCGCGAACGCAGCCGCTCGGCGCGGCATGGGCGAGCGAGACCGAGCGCGCCACCGTGCTCGCCTTCAATCCTGATGGCAAGGAGCGGAAGATCTACGCCACCGGCATCCGCAACTGCGTCGGACTCGCGCTCCAGCCGCAGACCGGGCTGCCCTGGTGCTCGACCAACGAGCGCGACGGGCTCGGCGACGATCTCGTGCCTGACTACGTCACCAGCGTGAAGGAAGGCGCTTTCTATGGCTGGCCGTGGTTCTATATCGGCGGCAACGAAGACCCGCGCCACGCCGGCGCGCGGCCGGACCTCAAGGACAAGGTGACGGTGCCTGATGTGCTGGTGCAGCCGCACTCGGCCTCGCTCGGCATGACCTTCTATCAGGGCACGCAGTTTCCGTCGGAGTATTACGGCGACGCCTTCGCCGCCGAGCATGGCTCCTGGAACCGCTCGAAGCGCACCGGCTACAAGGTGATCCGCATCCGGATGAAGGACGGCAAGCCGACCGGGGAGTACGAGGATTTCGTCACGGGGTTCGTGGTGAGCGATGCGGAGGTGTGGGGGCGGCCGGTCGGTGTTGCCGTGGCGAAGGATGGATCGCTGCTGGTGTCGGAGGATGGTAACGGCACGATCTGGCGGGTGACGCACTAGAGTCGTGCCGCGGTGGAGATGCACCCTCCCACAAGGGGAGAAGGGAAGAAGCACTGGGCTCGCGTCGCTCACCCTCGTCTCACACTGGCTCCGCCATCCACCGGCAGCGTCACGCCGGTGATGAAATTCGCCTCGTCCGACGCCAGGAACAGCGCGGCATTCGCGACGTCCCATCCCGTGCCCATCTTCCTGCGCAGCGGCACCTTGCTGTCGCGTTCGGCTTCGACCTCGGCGCGGGTCTTGTGCCATTCGCGGGCGCGGGTGTCGACCGCCATCGGCGTGTTCATCAGGCCCGGCAGGATGACGTTGGCGCGGATGCCGTATTCGGCATTCTGGTAGGCGAGCTGTTCGGTGAAGGCGATCATCGCCGATTTCGTCGCCTTGTAGGCGACGTAGGGATAGGTCGTGATCGCCGCCATCGAGGAGATGTTGATGATCACGCCGCTGTTCTGCGCGCGCATGATCGGGATCACCTCTTTCGCCGCCAGAATGCAGCTCTTCAAATTGATGGCGACGACGCGGTCGAACGCCTCCTCGGTCAGCTGAAGCAGCTCGGCGTCGCCGCCGGACAGGCTGACGCCGACATTGTTGTGCAGCACGTCGATCCGGCCCCAGCGTGCTTGCGCGTCCGCCACCATCGCCTTGATGTCGGCGGACTTGGTCACGTCGGCCTTGAAGGCTGCGGCGCTGCCTTGCTTCGCGGCGATCATGGCGACGGTTTCCTGCGCCGATTCCAGATGATGATCGACGCACAGCACCTTGGCGCCCTCGCGCGCGAAGGTGAGCGCGGTGGCACGGCCGTTGCCCATGCCTTCGCCGGGGCTTTGCCCGGCCCCGACCACGATCGCAATCTTGTCCATCAAGCGCATGTCAGTTCACTCCCGGGATCGGGTACTGCTGGAGTACCTCTTTGTAAGTGGGTTCGTTGTCGATTTTCGTGGTGGCGAACACGCGCACCACGCCGCAATAGAAAGCGATGGTCAGGACGAGATCGACCATATGCTCGTCGGAGAGATGCTGCTTGATCTCGACGAAGGTCGCGTCCGACATCGCGAGCGCGCGAACCATCTCGCGGGCGCCTTTCAGGATCGCCTTGGCCAGCGGCTCGAGCTTCGAGGGCTTGCCCTCGGTCTCCGCCATCAGGCCGGCGATGTCCTCGTCGGTGACGCCGAATTCCTTGCCGATCTTCACATGGTGGGTGAACTCGTATTCCGACTTCTCGATCCAGCCGACCTGGAGGATCGCAAGCTCCCGCAGCCGCGGGTCAAGCTTGCTCTTGAAGCGGATGTAGCCGCCGATGCCGTTGAAGGCGCGCGCCATCTCCGGCGAGTTGACCAGCAGCTTGTGCAAATTGGTGTTGCGCTTGAGCATGTCGCGATATTCGGGCGCGACCTGGTCGGCCTCGAGATAGGGCAGGCGGGCCATCCCTGGTGTTCCTTTCAGTGTTCTTGTGATTCACGTTCGGGAGCTTGCAGCGTAACGCCGCCGTCGACCACGAGCACCTGGCCGGTGATGTAGCGCGCAAAATTGCTGAGCAGGAACTTGACGGCATGGCCGACGTCCCAGCCGGTGCCTTCGGTTTTCAGCAGTGAGGCCTTGGCGCGCTGCGCGCGGGCCTGCTCGCTCATGCCGCGGGCATAGACCATCGGCGTGTACATCGGCCCGGGGCAGATGCAGTTGACGCGGATATTGTCGCGGCCGTGATCGACCGCCATCGCGCGCGTGAGCCCGATGACGGCCGCCTTCGAGGTCGTGTAACTCGTGAGCCCGCGTGGCCGCAGCGCCGAGATCGACGAGATGTTGACGATCGCGCCGCCCTTGGCGGTCCTGGTCATGGCGGGAATGGCATGCTTCGAGAGCAGGAACATGGTCTCGACATTGACCTGCATGACGCGGCGATATTGCTCGGGCGTCTCGTCGACCACGCTGCCCCGGCTGCCGATGCCGACATTGTTGTCGAGCAAATCGAGCCGGCCCCAGCGATCGAGCGTGGCTTCAACCAGTGTCTTGCAATCGCCCTCGCTGGTGATGTCGCCACCATGGGCAGCGGCGGTGCCGCCGTCGACCCGGATCATCTCGACCGTGCGTTCGGCGAGCTTGAGATCGCGATCGGCCACCAGCACTTTTGCGCCGGCGCGGGCCAGCAGAATCGCTGCAGCGCGGCCGTTGCCGATGCCGTCGCCTGAGGCGCCGCCGCCGCTGATCAACGCCACCTTGCCGGCGAGGCCGGCATCGTCCTCGGGGCCCTGCATGTCGTTCATCCCAAATTATTTTCGTGCAGATTAGCAATCGTCCCCGCCGGAGAGAAGGGCGCACCTCCTGCATTCATGTCATTGACATCACATGGAATTGCATGTCGCGGCCGGCGCATTGCACAGGGCTGGTCCTTGCCGCTCAGGAACTGTTTTCACGCGACTGCGTTTGCTGCCGGAGCCTTTCCCGCGCTAGGCTCTGTCCGGGGCTTCCCAACCGCCAGTGGCTTGCCGATGAATCTGCTCGACCCACAAGGGCCCGTGGCTGCCGCCAACAGCACCATCCTGGTCGATTCCGTCTTCATCATGCTCGCGATCGTGGTGCCGACCATCATCACGATCCTGGCCTTCGCGTTCTGGTTTCGCGCGTCCAATCCGAAGGCGCGCTTTCAGCCGGACTTCGTCTATTCGGGGCGGGTGGAAATGGTGGTGTGGGCGATCCCCGCGCTCACCGTGATCCTGCTCGGCGGCGTCGCCTGGATCGGCTCGCACCAGCTCGATCCCGCAGCACCCGTGCCCGGCACCGGCAGCCCGGTCCGCATCCAGGCCGTCTCGCTCGACTGGAAATGGCTCTTCATTTATCCGGACCAGCGCATCGCAACCGTCAACACGCTGACAGTGCCGGCAGGTGCGGAGCTGAATTTCCAGCTGACGTCGTCCAGCGTGATGAACACGTTCTTCATCCCGCAGCTCGGCAGCATGATCTACACCATGAACGGCATGGTGACGAAGCTGAACCTGCGCGCCGACAACGAAGGCAAGCTGCAGGGCCTGTCGGCGCATTTCTCTGGCGACGGTTTTCCGGACATGATGTTCGACGTCAACGTGATCTCGCCGCTCGCTTTCCCGGACTGGGTGGCGGCGACGGCGAAGAGCGATGCTGTCCTCAATGAGGAAAGCTACAAGAAGCTGATGCAGCAGGGCATCGAGAAGGGCAGGCCGGCCTACCGGCTCGACGATCCCAGGCTGTTCGACCTGATCGCGAGCCAACACATTCCGCCCGGGCCGGGGCCGGAGCTGATCTCCGATGCCGGCCGTCCGCACAGTGGAGGCCACGATGCTCGGTAAGCTCGATTGGTCGGCCATTCCGTTCGACCAGCCCATTCCGCTGATCGCGGGGGCCGTGGTGCTGGTCGGGATTCTCGCGGTGCTGATCTGGGTCGTGGTGAAGGGCCATCTGCCCTATCTCTGGCACGAATGGATCACCAGCGTCGATCACAAGCGCATCGGCGTCATGTACATCCTGCTGGCCTCGGTGATGCTGCTGCGCGGCGGTAGCGACGCCATCATGATGCGGATCCAGCAGGCAGTCGCCTATCAGTCGCAGGGCTATCTGCCGCCGGAGCACTACAACCAGATATTCTCCGCGCACGGCACCATCATGATCTTTTTCGTGGCGATGCCGTTCGTGATCGGGCTGATGAACCTGATCGTGCCGTTGCAGCTTGGCGTGCGCGACGTCGCTTTCCCGACGCTCAATTCGGTCGGCTTCTGGCTCACCGCGACCGGCGCGCTGCTGGTCAATCTCTCGCTCGTGATCGGCGAGTTCGCCCGCACCGGCTGGCTCGCGTTTCCGCCACTGTCGGAATTGTCCTACTCGCCGGGCGTCGGCGTCGACTATTACGCGTGGTCGCTGCAGATCTCCGGCGTCGGCACGCTGGTGGCCGGCATCAATCTCGTGACGACGGTGCTGAAGCTGCGCACCAAGGGGATGAACTATCTGCGCATGCCGATGTTCTGCTGGACCACGCTGGCCTCGAATCTCCTCATCGTCGCGGCCTTCCCGATTCTGACCGCCACCCTCGCGATGCTGCTGCTCGACCGCTATCTCGGCTTCCACTTCTTCACCAACGAAGCCGGCGGCAACGTCATGATGTTCATGAACCTGATCTGGGCCTGGGGACATCCGGAAGTCTACATTCTCGTGCTGCCGGCCTTCGGCATCTTCTCCGAGGTGGTCTCGACCTTCTCGGGCAAGGCGCTGTTCGGCTATCGCTCGATGGTGCTCGCCACCATGGCGATCTGCATCATTTCGTTCATGGTCTGGCTGCATCACTTCTTCACGATGGGCGCAGGTCCGGACGTCAACGCCATCTTCGGCATCGCCAGCATGATCATCGCGGTGCCGACGGGGGTGAAGATCTACAACTGGCTGTTCACGATGTATGGCGGCCGCAT
The DNA here is from genome assembly GCF_029846695.2 of Bradyrhizobium nivariense. NCBI lineage: Bacteria > Pseudomonadati > Pseudomonadota > Alphaproteobacteria > Hyphomicrobiales > Nitrobacteraceae > Bradyrhizobium > Bradyrhizobium nivariense. The sequence goes on from NZ_JARWCR020000076.1 coordinate 12,815, forward strand.
CCGCTTTGCGACGCCGATGCTGTGGGCGGTCGGCTTCATGGTCACCTTCATCATCGGCGGATTGACGGGCGTGCTGGTCGCGGTGCCACCGGCCGATTTCATGCTCCACAACAGCATGTTCCTGGTCGCGCACTTCCACAACGTCATCATCGGCGGTGTGCTGTTCGGCGCCTTCGCCGGCTTCGAATACTGGTTTCCAAAAGCCTTCGGCTTCCGCCTCGACGAGCGCTGGGGCAAGCTGGCGTTCTGGTTTACTTTCCTTGGTTTCTACATCACCTTTGTCCCGCTCTATGTCGCCGGCATGCTCGGCATGACGCGGCGCATGCAGCACTATGACGTCGCGGCGTGGCGGCCGTGGATGTTCGTGGCGGCCGCCGGCATGGCCGTGCTGACGATCGGGGTGATCTGCCAGATCGTGCAGATCGTGGTCAGCATCCGCAACCGCGAAGCCCTGCGCGACCGCACCGGAGATCCCTGGGATGGCCGCTCGCTGGAATGGGCGACCTCGTCGCCGCCGCCGGTGTTCAACTTCGCCTTCCATCCCGATGTGCGCGGCGAGGACGCCTATTGGGACATGAAGACCCATGCCCGGCAGCAATCGTTCGAGCATGAAGGGCCCGAATATCATGACATCGAGATGCCCAGGAACTCGCCGACCGGTTTCGTCTGCGCGTTCTTCGCCACCATCATGGGCTTTGCGCTGATCTGGCACATCTGGTGGATGGTGGTTTTGGGCGGCATCGGTGCGTTCGCGACCTTCGTCGTCTTCGCTTGGCGCGACCATGACGAATACGTCATTCCGGCCGAGGAGGTCGCAGCGATAGACCGCGTCAATCTCGAGGAGCGGCGCAGCCTCGTCAGCATGGCGGGGGCGGTTTGATGTCGATGATCGCGACCGCGGGCCGTGCCCACGCCGATCCCCATCACATCGGGCTCGTCATCGAGCATCCCGGCCCCGCGCCAAAGCGCATCGTGACTGCCTATGGCTTCTGGGTCTTCCTGCTCTCCGACATCGTGATGTTCTCCTGCTTCTTTGCGGCCTACGCGGTGCTGTCTGGCCAGACCGCCGGCGGCCCGAAGGGCTCCGAAATCTTCGAGCCGCGGAATGTCGCGATCGAGACGGTCTGCCTGCTGTTGTCGAGTTTTACTTGCGGCATGGCCGGCATTGCGGCCGATGTACGCAACCGGTTCTGGTTCTACCTCGGCATGGCCGTGACGTGCCTGCTCGGGCTGATCTTCCTGGCGATTGAGTTTCGCGAGTTCGCCGACCTCGTCGCTCGCGGCTACGGCCCGTCGCGGAGCGCGTTCCTGACCGCGTTCTTTTCGCTGGTCGGATGCCACGGTCTGCATGTCTCCGCCGGCGTGCTGTGGCTGCTCACCATGATGGCCCAGGTTTTTGCAAAAGGCTTTCGCGCCGACATATTGCGCCGGATGATGTGCTTTGCATTGTTCTGGCACGCGCTCGACATCATCTGGGTCGCGGTGTTCTCCGTGGTCTACCTGCTTGGGAGTGGCGTATGAGCGATCAGACGCATGTACGGACCGAACACGACGACCTCGCGCCGGGCGAGGAAGAGCAACACAGTGTCGGCACCAGGATTCTCGGTTACGTCGTCGGCCTTGCGCTTGCGCTTCTGCTTACGGCGACGTCGTTCTTCATCGCCGGCACCAATCTGGTCTGGCAGCCTTCCATTCCCGTCGCGCTGATCGTGCTGGCGATCGCGCAGATGGGCGTGCATCTGGTGTTCTTCCTGCACATCACCACGGGGCCCGATAACACCAACAACGTGCTGGCGCTGGCCTTCGGATTGCTGGTGGTCTTCCTGGTGGTCGGCGGCACCGTCTGGATCATGGCGCATCTGAACGCGAACATGCCGCCGATGGATCACATCATGCAGATGCGCCCATAGCGCGAACAAGAAGGCGCCGTTAGCGCATTGTTCCAAAAAGAAGGCCGCTTGTTGTGACAAGCGGCCCAAGTCTAGGGAGGAAACGCCCGAGCAAAGCAATCGGGCCGGAGCCGGATTGCCGCCAAGGAAACGCTCGCGCAAAGCGCTCGCGTACGCCTACAAATGCAGCAACTCCCGATCGAATTCAATTCCGGATGAATACTGCCTCCGGCTACCGCTCACGGGCGCGTGATAGGCTTCGTCATTTCGGCCGGCGGCAATTATAGGCCTTGCGGAAGCCGGCGGCCTGGGCGTCGTCCTCCGAGCAGAACCAGCGGTCCGGTTTGGTGGTCGCGGGGTAACTCGGGCAGCCCCGCAAATGATAGATGCCGATATTGCCGGTGACGCGCGCGCGCACCGCAAGCTTGCCCTTGATGCCGCAGCTCGGCGGCATCGACAGATCCTCGGGAAACAACACCGCGCGAATCTCCTTGTCGCGGTCGGCGCGGCAGGCGACGCCCAGGAGCGCGCCGTCCTTTTTGCCGGTGCGGAATTCTTGCGGCGCAACAAAGCAGCCCTTCCAGATCCCGGCCGAGGCCGATTTGGCGTCGGCCGCCGCCGGCTTGATGTTCGCCTTGATCGGCTCGCGCGCGACGGCAAAGCCGAGCTTGATCAGTTGCTCATTCAAGCTGGTCTTGTCGCCCTCGGCCGTGCAGATCGCGCGGTGCCGCTTGCCGAAGCTCTTTTCGGGGCCGACATCGTCGCAACGCACGGATCGCTTGCCGATCAGCTTGGCGAGCTGGTCGCGGGCCTCGATGCCGCACGTCCAGGGATCGGCGTGATCGTCGATGCAGACCTGGTCCAGCTCGGGCGCGTCAACGCCGTCGAGGCGGTAGGTGACGTCGCCGAGCTGGATGGCGTTGCCGTCGCGGACCGTCGCGGCGGCCGTCAGCGCGGAGGCGGGGCCGGAGGTGCCCAGAAATCCGGACAAAGCGAGAAAAAAAACCAGCGCGAAAGCGCGGGCGGCGGCAAATGAATTCTCGAAGGACATACGGTCTCGCTATCGATGGCTCTTTCGCCCTGTTCCTAGCATCCGGATGTGGCGATACCAATGGTCTGCGCCCTGCGAAGTGCGACATTCCGGCCTCGCGGCTTTACTCAGCCGTAGCTCTGATCCTATCGTTTGCGGAAGCCTTGCGAGCCGTGATGGCCGAATCGCCCGGGAAGTGGCGAGGGCGGGAGGACAACGTTGCGATGAACGACCCTGTGGACGTCCTGATCATCGGCGCCGGCGCTTCAGGCGCGGCGGTGGCGTGGTCGCTGGCAGAGACCAAGATGCATATTCTCTGCCTGGAGCAGGGCGGCTGGATGAACCCGGCGGAATATCCGAGCACAAGCCGGGACTGGGAGGCCAAGTTCTACGGCGAGTGGTCGTCCAGCCCCAACATCCGCGCCCGGCCCGAGGACTATCCGATCAACGACGACAATTCGCCTATCAAGGTCGTGAACTATAATGCGGTCGGCGGTTCGACAGTGATGTACACCGCGCATTGGCCCCGGCTGCATCCCTCCGATTTCAAGGTGAAGACGCTCGACGGCGTCGCCGATGACTGGCCGATCGACTACGACGCGCTGACCCCGTTCTTCGAAGAGAACGACCGCATGATGGGCACGTCCGGCCTGTCGGGCGACCCGCTCTCACCGCTGACGCATCCGCCGATGCCGCAACAGCCGCTCGGCTTGTCCGGCGCCATTATCGGCAAGGCCATGAACAAGCTCGGCTGGCACTGGTGGCCGTCGGATACGACGGTCGCGACCATGGACTACGAGGGCCGCGCGCGCTGTATCAATCTCGGCCATTGTACGCCGGCCTGCGCGCAAGGCGCTAAATCCTCGACCGACATCACCTACTGGCCGCACGCGGTCCGTGCCGGCGTCGAGCTGCGTACTCACTGCCGGGTGCGCGAGATCACCACCGACGAGAACGGCATGGCCACCGGCGTGGTTTATTACGACAAGGACGGCGTCGAGCAGTTCCAGCCGGCGCATGTCGTCATCATCGCCTGCAACGGCGTCGGCACGCCGCGGCTGCTGCTGAACTCGGCATCGAACCGCTTTCCGAACGGGCTTGCCAATTCGTCCGGCCTCGTCGGCAAGAACCTGATGTTCCATCCGTATGCGCAGATCTACGGCTATGTGAAGGAGCCGACCGATAGCAACCGCGCGCCGCCGACCTGCCTGTGGAGCAAGGAATGGTATGACACGGACCTGTCGCGCGGCTTCGTGCGCGGCTATGGCGTCCAGTTCGTGCGCGGCGCGGGGCCGGTGTTCGAGGCTGTCGTCAGCGAGCAGAAGGGGATTTTGCCGTGGGGCGCCGATCATCACCGCGTCTTCCGCAAGCTCAACGGCCACCGGCTCGGGTTTTCCGCGATCTGCGAGGACCTGCCGGAGGAGCATAATCGGGTCACGCTCGATCCGGTCTTGAAGGACAGCCACGGCATTCCGGCGCCGAAGATCGACTACACGATCAGCGAGAACAGCCGGAAGATGATGGAGCATGCGCTCGCGCGCGGCAGGGAGGTTCTCGAAATGGCAGGTGCGACCGACATCTGCATCAATTCGCCGATCCCGTGGGGCGGCTGGCACCTGCTCGGCACCGCGCGGATGGGTACCGATCCTGAACGCTCCGTGGTCAATGAATGGGGCCGCTCGCACGACGTGAAGAATCTCTTCATCGTCGACGGTAGCGTCTTCGTCACCTCAGGCGGCGTCAATCCGACCTCGACCATCCAGGCCATCGCGCTCTACGTCGCCGACCAGATGAAGCAGCGTCTCGCCAATTTGTTCGATTGAGGCGCGTGATGGATGCACAGAGCCCGCGACGAACTCGCTGCACCTCTCCCGCTTGCGGGAGAGGTCGGCACGAAGTGCCGGGTGAGGGTTCTCTCCTCTGGGGGAGTCTCTCTGTGGAAGCACCCTCTCCCCGACCCTCCCCCGCAGGCGGGGGAGGGAGCAGACCTTCATCGCGGCGCGAGCGCTAGAAGAGGACACGATGCCTGATCCACTCTCCCTCACGCCGCGGCAGCGCGACGACCTCCGCACCATCGCCGCGATGATCGTTCCCGCCAGCGACGAGTACAAGGTGCCCGGCGCCGATGACCCCGCGATCCAGGCCGACATGCTTGCGACGCTTGGCCGTGACAGCAAATTGGTGGCGTCGGCGCTGGAGCATCTGGGGCGACTCGCGGACCAACCGCTCGCCGAGCTCGATTCGGCAAAGCGCGATGCGGTGGTGCAGGAGTTTCGCAGCTCCGGCGGCGCTGCCGCCGCAACGCTCGTCCGCGTCGTGCTGCAATGCTACTACCGCGACGACCGCGTGCTGCGCTCGCTCGGGCTCGAGCTGCGCGCGCCGTTCCCCAAGGGCTATGTGCTCCTGGATGGCGACTGGTCGCTGCTCGATCCGGTCAAAGCAAGGGCGGGCACGCTGCGACGGGCACCCTAAGCGGGCCACTTGCGCGAGAGGCAACAGGCCACCATCTGTGTGAGCCTCAAGGACTCTTGCCATGCTGGATTCTACCTCAGATATCGTCGATGACGGCTCGTCATCGCGAACGACAGCGGATGCTCCGGTCGACGACCGGGCCCTGCTGGACGCCTATTCCAATGCGGTGATCGACGTGACCGACCGTGTCGGTCCCGCCGTCGTGCGGGTAGAGACCGGGCCGAAAGTGCCGAACGGCCGCGAGCGCGGCGGGCTCGGCTCCGGCATCGTGATCTCGCCGGACGGGCTCGTCCTCACCAACAGCCATGTGGTCGGCTCGTCGAAGGAGATCCGGCTGCGGGACGTCGAGGGCAACGTTGGCGATGCTCGGGTGCTCGGCGTCGATCCCGACACCGACCTCGCGCTTTTGCGCGCCAACGGCGTCCGCGACTTGCCCTATGCCGCGCTCGGCAACTCCAAGACCTTGCGCCGCGGCCAGCTCGTGATCGCGATCGGCAATCCGCTCGGCTTCGAATCGACCGTCACCGCCGGCGTGGTCTCGGCGCTCGGGCGCTCGATCCGCTCCGTGAGCGGCCGCACCATCGAGGACGTGATCCAGACCGATGCCGCGCTCAATCCCGGCAATTCCGGCGGGCCGCTGGTGTCGTCGAATGCCGAGGTGATCGGCATCAACACCGCGATCATCAATGGCGCGCAAGGCATCTGCTTTGCGGTCGCCAGCAACACCGCGCAATTCGTGCTGTCGGAGATCATCCGCCACGGCTATGTCCGCCGCGCCTATATCGGCGTGGCCGGCCAGACCGCGCCGATCCCGCGGCGGCACGCGGTGCTGGCCGGCGTCGAGAACAAGATGGGCGCGCTGCTGGCACAGATCGAGCCTGACGGGCCGGCGGCGAAGGCGGGCCTGTTGTCCGGCGATGTCGTGATCGGCCTCGACGGCGTCGAGATCAACGGCGTCGACGATCTAATCCGCGTACTCGACCGCGACCGGATCGGCCGGCGGCTGGCCATGGACGTGCTGCGGCTCGGCCGCCTGCGGGCGATCGACATCGATCCGGTCGAGCGCAAGCCGGCCCGCTAGCGTGTGGGCGCCCAGGCGGGGTATGACGGTGTCATGCCACTCTTCGGGAACCCCGCCGCATGATGCCGGCGCATGAGACCTACGATGTCATCGTCGTCGGCGCCGGCGCCGGTGGCATGACGGCCGCGGCGGTGGCCGCCGCCGAAGGCCTGCGGGTGCTGGTGATCGAGAAGACAGCCTTCGTCGGCGGCACCACCGCATGGTCCGGCGGCATGGTCTGGATCCCCGCCAATGCCAAGATGAAAGAAGCGGGGTTCTCCGACAGCGTCACGGATGCGGTCCAGTATCTCGCGAGTACCGTGCCCGAGCCCGCCAATGCCGGCTTGCGCGCCGCCTTCCTCGCGCGCGGGCCGGAGGCGGTCGCCTATCTCGAAGCCAACACGCAAGTGTGCCTCCAGCCGGTCAAAGCCTATCCGGACTATTATCCGGAGCGACTGGGCGCGACGCCGGGCGGGCGCGTGCTCGAGCCGGTCGTCTTTGACGGCACGCGGCTGGGCGCGCATTTCGCGCGGCTGCGTGCGCCGCTGCCGGAGTTCATGCTGTTCGGCGGGATGATGGTCAACCGCCTCGACATCCCGCATTTGCGCCGGGTCGGAAAATCGCTGCGCCCGACTCTTCGGGCGACGCGGCTCGTCTCGGAGTATGCGTGGCAACGGCTGCGCAGCGCGCGCGGCACGACGCTGCATCTCGGTAATGCGCTCGCCGCACGGCTGTATGCCTCGCTGCTGGCCCGGCAGGTTGAGATCCTATTCAGCGCGGACGTCGAAGACTTGTCGATGCAGGGCGATCGTGTCAGCGGTGTGATCATCCGTCATGGCGCGCGCGATCGCCTGATCGCCGCGCGCCGCGGTGTGGTGCTGGCGACAGGCGGCTTTTCGCACGACGCGACCTTGCGCAAGCGCTTCTTCCCACCTGCGGCCGGATTCATCTCGGCGACCAACACGTCCGGTACGGGCGACGGGCTTCGGCTTGCGACCGCAACCGGTGCCGCGCTCAATACGGATGCGACGAGCCCGGCCTACTGGGTGCCAGCCTCGCTGTTCCGTCGTACTGACGGAAGCCGTGGCGTTTTCCCGCATACCGTGACCGACCGCGCCAAGCCCGGCGTGATCGCCGTCAATGCGGCCGGCCGGCGCTTCGTCAACGAGGCGCTGTCCTACCACGAGTTCGTGCTCGCGATGCTGCGCGACGGCAATGGCGAGCCTGATCGTGCGTTCTATCTGATCTGCGACCGCCGGTTCCTGTGGAGCTATGGCTTCGGCCGCATCAAGTCGTTTGCGCGCAGTATCCGGCGCTATCTGGCGAGTGGAGAGTTGGTCGAGGCCCCCGACATCGGGGAGCTCGCGGCGAAGATCGGCATCAAGCCGTCCACACTCGCGGCGACGATCGCGAGCTACAATGTCGATGCGAAAGAGGGCCGTGACCCGGAATTCGGTCGCGGAAGCACCATCTATCAGCGGCATCTTGGGGACGCTGCTCACAAGCCCAATCCCTGCGTCGCGCCCATTCTCCGTGGCCCTTTCTTTGCGATGCGAATCTATCCAGCCGATCTCGGCACCGCGATCGGCATGAAGGTCGATGCGCAGGCGCGCGTGTTGCGCGAGGACGGCACGCCGGTCGCGGGCCTCTACGCCTGTGGCAACGACATGGGCTCGATCATGAACGGCAATTATCCCGGGCCGGGGATCACGCTCGGGCCGGCGCTGACGTTCGGGTACATCGCGGGTCGGCATCTGGCGGAGGGGAGTGTGGCAGCGAAGCCGATCGCCGCTACGACGTCGGTCTAGCCATCTCCACCGCTGTCATGCCCCGCGAAGGCGGGGCATCCAGTACGCCGCGGCTTCTCAACTTAATCACAATCGTCTCGGAGTACTGGATCGCCCGGTCAAGCCGGGCGATGACACTGAGTGTGTGGGCCCCGGCTTGCTCTTACTCCGCAGCCGCCGCAAAGCGGCTGTTCTCCAGTTCCGCTTCCAGCCGCGCCTTCTCCGCCGCGGCCACCTTGATGTTGGCTTCCTTGACATGCCCGAAGCCGCGGATCGTCTCCGGCACCCGCGCGAGCCTCGCCAGCAGCGGAATCTGCGCAGGCTTCAGCCCGGCGATCCGCTGATCGATCATGCCGAGATAGTCCTCGATCAGCTTCCGCTCGGTCCGGCGCTCCTCGGTGCGGCCGAACGGGTCGAGCGCACCGCCGCGCAGGAACTTAAGCCTGGCGAGCACGCAGAAGGCGTGGATTATCCAGCCGCCGAATTCCTTTTTCTTGAGATGTCCGGTCGTCTTGTCGCGCTGCGCGAAGATCGGCGGTGCCAGATAGAACTTCAGCGAAAAATCGCCGTCGAACTTCTCCGACACCTTCTTGGCAAAGCTGCCATCCGTGTAGAGCCGCGCGACCTCGTACTCGTCCTTGTAGGACATCAGCTTGAACAGGTTTTTTGCGACAGCCTCGGTCAGCTCCGTGGACGCGGGCGAGGCAGCTGCTTCCGCCTTGCGCACCTTGGCGACGGCCACGAGGTAGCGCTGGGCGTAGGTCGTCGCGCTCTCCGGCAGCCGACGCACCGAGAGCGCCTGGGTGAAGACGCGCGTGTTCGACAAGGCGAATACGGTGGTCGCGACCATGCTGCTGAACATGGCGACGCTGAAGGATTCGTACGCGCCGTATGAACAGGAGCATCGGCGTCTGTATGGGGCGTAGGCGAGAGCCGTTTCCCGCTCATCCTTTGAGCAATTGCACGCCGCAAGGCCGTCGCACAGGGAATAAGCAACCGTCAGTTCTCTTTCTAACTTCCTGACAGCGCAGCGAATTTCTCCGCAGCCCACGCCCGATCGCTATTGTACACAATGGCACGGCGCTTGCAGAACTCCTGGCAAAGAGAGTTCTCGCGGGGCCTGCGTCATGTTGAACTCAGCCAAGCCGACACTGGGCGTCGTCAGCGCCGAACCCGAGCCGGTCAAGCTCGACTGGTCGGCCACCGCGCTTCTCATCATCGACATGCAGCGCGATTTCATGGAGCCGGGCGGCTTCGGCGAGACGCTGGGCAACGACGTCAGCCAGCTCGCGCGCGCGGTGAAGCCGATCGGTGCGGTGCTGAAGGCGGCGCGGGATACCGGCATGCTGGTGATCCACACGCGCGAGGGCCATCTGCCCGATCTCTCCGACGCGCCGCCGGCGAAAGTCGAGCGCGGCGCGCCGAGCCTTCGCATCGGAGATCCCGGCCCGATGGGCCGCATCCTCATTCGCGGCGAGGCCGGCCACGACATCATCCCGGAGCTCTATCCGCTCGACAGCGAGATCGTGATCGACAAGCCCGGCAAGGGCGCATTCTACGCCACCGAGCTCACGGACGTGCTGGAGAAATACGGCATCGAGAATCTGCTGGTGTGCGGCGTCACCACCGAAGTGTGCGTCAACACCACCGTGCGCGAGGCCAATGACCGCGGCTATCGCTGCGTCGTCATCTCGGACGGCTGTGCGTCCTACTTTCCCGAGTTTCACGAGATGGGCCTGAAGATGATCAAGGCCCAGGGCGGCATCTTCGGCTGGGTCGCGCGCTCAGCCGCGGTACTGGAGGCGATGAAGACTTCAAACTTTTCAGCCTAGGGGCATCACCATGAGCACAAGCACGACGGGGACGGCCGGCACCTCCGAGTTCAAGCCGGCACTATGGACATCGGGCGACTGGAACGCGTTTTTCGGCTTCGGCACCAACATTCTCGTCAACATGCTGGTGCTCACGGGCCTGTTGCGCTTCGTTTTGAAGATGCCTGATAGTCTCGTGTTCGGCCGCATCCTGCCGGCACTCGGGCTGATGATGTGCCTGTCGACCTTCTACTATGCGTACCTCGCCTATCGGCTGGCGCAGAAGACCGGCCGCAACGACGTCTGCGCGTTGCCGTCCGGCGTCAGCGTGCCGCACATGTTCATCGTTACCTTCGTGATCATGCTGCCGATCACGATCAAGACCGGCGATCCGCTCAAGGGCTGGTCGGCCGGCCTCGTCTGGGTGTTCTTCCAGAGCTTTATCCTGATGATCGGCGGCTTTATCGCGCCGTTCATTCGAAAGATCACGCCGCGCGCGGCACTGCTCGGCACGCTCGCCGGCGTTTCCGTCACCTTCATCTCGATGCGACCGGCGCTCGAAATGTACATGACGCCGCAGATCGGCCTGGTCTGCTTCGCCATCATCCTGGTGAGCTGGTTCGGCGGCGTGAAGTATCCAAAGAGCATTCCGGCGGGCCTGATCGCGATCGCGGTCGGCATGGTCATCGCCTGGGGCTCGAACCTGTTTGGGCTCAATCTCGGCGGCTTGAGCGTCAAGGGCGTCGGCGATGCCTTTGCCAGTTTCGGCTTCTCGGTGCCGATCCCCGCCGTGGGCTACGTCTTCTCCGGCTTCGAATTCCTCGGGGTCATCCTGGTGACCGCCATTCCCTTCGGCATCTATGACCTTGTCGAGGCCATGGACAATGTCGAGAGCGCGGAAGCGGCCGGCGACGAATATCCGACCACACGCGTTCTGACCGCCGACGGCGTCGTCAGCCTGATCGGCTGCCTGATGGGCAACCCCTTCATCAACGCCGTCTATATCGGCCATCCCGGCTGGAAGGCGATGGGCGGCCGTATCGGCTACTCGGCCGCGACCGGCATCATGGTGGTCGTGCTGGCGTGGTTCGGCATCATCCCGGTGCTGCTCGCGCTGGTGCCGGTGGTCGCGATCTCGCCGATCCTGCTCTATATCGGCATGCTGATCGGCGCACAGGCGTTCCAGACCACGCCGGTCAAGCACGCGCCTGCGATCGTGCTGGCGCTGACGCCGCATCTCGCGGCCTGGGCCAAGCTCCAGATCGACACCATGTTGGGCTCGACCATGAACGCGGCTGCGACCGTCGGCGGAATGGCTGCCGACAAGGCCGACGCGGTCAAGGCTGCGGCGATCGCCGCGTTGCCTCAGCAGGGCGTGTTCTATCACGGACTCGAAGTGATGGGCGGCGGCTCCATCCTCGGCGGCCTGATCCTGGGTGCGATCGGCGTCTTCATCATCGAGCGCGATTTCGAGAAGGCGTCGGCGTTCGCCCTGGTTGGCGCCGTGCTCACCTATTTCGGCTTCATGCACGGCGAGGCCGTGGGCATCGGCGGAGGGTTCGGCGTCACGCCATCCATCGCTTTCGCCTACGCCGTGATGGCTGCCGGACTGTACGCTCTCAGCCGGCGCACCAGCGAGAACTACATGCCGCATGCGGAGATGACGGCCGCGCCGGCGGAATAGCTATCCGCCCTTGACCGCCCCCGCGGTGAGCCCGGCGACGATCTGTCGCTGGGCGAACACCGTCAGCAGCAGCACTGGGAACGTCACGATCAGCGCGGCGGCGGCCAGTGGACCCCAGCTCAACTGGTCGAACGAGATCATGTTGTAGACCGCGACGGGCAGGGTGCGCGTCTCGCGCCCGGCCAGCACGATGCCGAACACAAAATTGTTCCAGGAGAAGATCACGGCCAGGATGAAGGCGACCGCGATTCCGGGCTTGGCGATCGGCAGCGCGACATGGCGGAAGACTTGCCAGCGTGTGGCGCCGTCGATCAGCGCGGCTTCTTCCAGCTCCATCGGCGTCGTCTCGAAATAGCCGATCATGATCCAGATCACGATCGGCACCGTCACGACGAGATGAATGATGATCTGCGGCACCAGCGTGCCGAGCAATCCCAGCCACTGGAACATGAGAAACAGCGGGATCAGATAGGACAATCCCGGCGTGATACGGGCGATCAGGATCACGATCGCGGATTTGTGCGCGGCCATCCGCGCAATCCCATAGCCGGCGGGAACGCCGACAAGCAGGGCTAGCGCGGTCGCGCTGCCTGTTACGATCAGGCTGTTGACGAAATAGGTCAGGAAGCGGTTGGAGGCGAGCACGTCCGCATAGTTCTTCCAGGCGATGTGCTCGGGGATCAACACCGGCGGGTAGGCGGCGTTGTCGACCTCGAATTTGAGCGACAGCGACGCCATCCAGAGGAAGAACAGGATTGCCGGAGACACGATGACGAACACCGCGAACCACAGGCCGATCTTGCCGATGATCTGGCGTATGTTGATTTGACTTGGGTTCATGCGCCGCTCGCGATCTCGGTCCACAGCATGCGCTGGCGGGCGTAGAGCATCACGGCAGCGAGCGCGACGATGAGGAGGAAGAACACGACCGCGACCGCGGAACCGTAGCCGATATCGTAATAGCTGAAGGCGACGCTGTAGAGATAGATGTTGATGGTCTCCGACGCCGAGCCCGGTCCTCCTTGCGTGATCGCGAAGATGATGTCGAAGCTTTTCACCGCGTCGATCATGCGGATCATGCTGGCGATGAACAGGAACGGCATGATCAGGGGCAGCGTGATGAAGCGGAACACCTGCCAGAGGCTGGCGCCGTCGATCTGCGCGCTCTCGTAAGGTTCGCTCGGGATCGCGGCCAGGCCCCCGAGCACGATCAGCATGACCAGCGGCGTCCATTGCCAGGTCTCGACCAGCACCAGCGAAGGAATGACGGTCGCTGGATGAAACACCCAGAGCTGCGCAGGGATCCCGACCAGCGACAGCAAATAATTCAGCACGCCGAGTTGCGGGTGGAACATCATGGTCCAGACCAGCGCGATCGCCACTGGCGTCGCCATCATCGGCATGATGAAGACGCCGCGCAGGAAGCCGCGGCCGGGGAATTTCTGGTGAAACACCACGGCTGCGAACGTGCCGAGCACCAGCGGCAGCAGCACCGACAGTAAGGTATAGACCAACGTGTGGCCGATCGACTCGAGAAAGCGGGGATCGCTGGTCAGCCGCAGATAGTTGGAGATCCCGACGAAAGTGGTCGGCGAGCCGACCTTCCATTCGTTCAGGCTCATCCAGATCGTGAAGATCCACGGGAAGATGATGATGGCGAGCACGACGACCAGCGCCGGCACCACGAACGGCCAGTAGGACGGCGGCCGCAACTCCTTCTCCGGCACGGCATCTGACGATGCCGCGGCCGGAGTGACTTGTGTAATTGCATTCACGCCTTTTCGCTGCGCTCCAGGATGGGCCGGTACTGCTCGTGGGCCTTTTTCAGCTCGGTTGCGGGATCGGCGCCGGCGAGGGTCGCGGTGACCGCCGCGCCAACGAGATCGCGGAACTCGGCGACCGGGATCACGACGGGCAGGCCCAGCTTGCTGATCTTGGCGGAGTCGATCACCGATTGCAGCCATTCCTTGGGCATCTTGACGCCGCTCTGGACTTCCGCATCGTTCAGGACCGAGTTGCGGAACGGCACGCCGCCGCCGGCCTGCAGCAGCCGCGCGCCCTGTTGCTTCGAGACGGCCCACTGGCAGAGCAGATAGGCGGCTTCCTTGTTCTTGCTGGCGGCGGCGATGCCGATGCCATCGCCATAAGTGGCCGAATATTGCCCCTTCGGTCCGGCCGGCACGACGGTGTAGCCGACCTTGCCGACCACGCGCGAGGCGGCCGGATCCTCCAGCGGCGGCGCCCAGCCGACGCCATCGATCCACATCGCCGAACGTCCTTGTGTGAACGAGGCCATCGACTCCATCCAGTTGAAGCCAGCGACACCGGGCGGGGCGACCTTCGTCAGCAGCGTCTGGTAGAGTTTCGTCGCCGCGATGGCCTCAGGGCCGTCGGTCAGAATGTTACCCTTGGCGTCGAGGAATTCGCCGCCATAGTTGAGGAAGAAATTGGTCCACAACGTCATGTTGGCGTTGCGTAGGCCGCGTCCGACAAAGCCGTAGGTGCCGTCCTTGGCGTCGGTCAGCTTCTCGGCAGCCACAACCATCTCGTCGAGCGTCTTGGGGACGGCGACGCCCTTCTTCTGGAACAGCTCCTTGTTGTAGTAGAGGATGAAATAATCGACCGACCACGGCAGCGACAGCATCTGGCCCTTGTCGTTCCTGGCGTATTGCAGGCCGGCCGCCGAGAAGTCGCTCTCGACGAGGTCGGGCGCGGTCAGCGTCGGATCCTTCAAGAAGGGCGTCATGTCGGCGAGCCAGCCGCCTTTTTCGAACTGCCGCTTCTGCACGTGATAGCTGAGGTGGACGACGTCGAAGCTCGGCCGTCCCGAGGTCAGCTCGATGACCACTTTCTGGCGCTGCTGCTGCTCGGGAATCTGCTCGGATTCGACCTGGATGCCGGTGAGATCGGTGAACTCCTTGATGTTTTTCTGCAGATTGTCGCCACGGGGCCCCTTGGCGAGGATCACCTCAAGCTTGGTCCCCGCGTATTTCTTCCAATTCACCTCGGCGCGCGCTGGCAATCCCGTCAGGCTGAGCGCGCCAGCTGCGGCAGTGCCCGTCAAGAGCGTACGACGCGAGATTTTGTGGTTGACCACTTTAGGTCCCTCCCTGTGACTCAATTTGGGCGGATACTAGCGGCCGTTCCGCGTCTGCCTAGTCCTAATCTGTAGAATTCAGGGCCGCACGGCCGGCGCCTCCATCGGCAAGCCATGCGCCCTCGAAATCAGATAGAGTTCGAGCGCGACCAGCTCGGGTGCGCCGTAATCATAGGGCTGGGCGCGGACGCCCGTCATGCAACTGCGCAGCCGCCGCTCCAGCGATCCCAGCGTCTGCCATTCCAGCCGATAGAGCGGATAGCCGGTCGGCTGTCCTTGCGTGACCGGCGCGCCGGCAAGTCGCTTGTTGTAGTTGTCGTCGTGGCAATTGGTGCAGGCAAGGTTGAGCTGGCCCTCCCGCTGCATGAAGAGGTCGCGGCCCTGTTCGACGAATGGCTTCAGTTGCGGATCGTCGCCAGCCGTGATCGCGGTGCCGCGCGATTGGTGCGCGACGAAGGCGGACAGCGCCAGCAGGTCGCGGCTCTCGTAGGGCAGCGGCGTTGCCTGCTGATGATTGCTGCGGCAAAGATTGATGCGCTGGTCGAGCGTGACGGGGCGCGCCAGCGCCTTGTCGAAGGCGGGATAGCGCGCCGCGACGCCCTTCATGCTGCCGCGTGCATCGCCATGGCAGTCCGCGCAGGCTTTGTCGGCACCGCCGGTCTTTTTCGTCCACAACGCCTCACCGTCGAGCACGAACAGCATGCCGGGATTTGACGTGTCGTCGTCCTGCATCGCGCGCGTGTCAGGCCCCATGAACGAATAGCCGGAGCGGCGCGCGTCCGGCGGAATTTCGCCGGCGAGCAGGGCAGGGGTGGTGGCGAGGAGCGCCGCCGCCGCTATCGCGCGCCAAAAATTCATTCGATCGTGATCGACGCCGATGCGCTCGACGAATAGCCGTTGTCGCCGATCCACTCGAACTCGAACTTGCCGCTCTCCTTCGCGACTGCGAAGAAAGACAAATAAGGGTTGGCCGCAATCGCCGGGAACAGATCGGCGCGAAAAATCTCGGTGCCGTTGTAGCGGCACGTAAAACTCGTGATGATGTCGCGCGGCACCAGCGCGCCGTCCGCGGTGTGGCGGAAGCCGGTTTCCATGATGTGCGAGGTCAGTGTGCGGATCTCGATGACGTCGCCGCGTCGTGCTTTCGCCGGAACGTTGATCAGCGCGGCCATCAATTCATCTCCTCGGTGCAGGCGGCCAGAGTCACGACGATTTCGGTCGTGACCTGCCAGAACGTGTCGTCGGAAAGACGCGCGATCGCCACCACCTTCTGGGTGTCGGCGAGCCGGATCCGGGTCGAGACCTGGGCGCGGCCGGAGGAGGGGCTGAGGTAGAAGTTGGCGATGTTCGGCTGCGGGTTCTTCTCGTTGAAGACGTGGATGCTCTTGACGTAGTCGTCCGCCGTCATTGGGCTGGCGACGCTCACGGTCATCGGCACCGTATTGCCGTTCTCGACCAGTGGCGGAATGTCGAGCTTCACCTTGCCGGTGCGTACAGGTGCTTCGCCGACGACGTTGCGGATCGCGGCGGTGAGCATCGCCGGTGTCGCCTCGAGCGGCCGCAGCGTGACGATCGGGATCGTCCCGGCGACCGTCACGCTTCCGGCAAGGTTCAGGAATTGTCGTCGCGTGGTTGGCATGAACAGTCCTAGTCCCGAAGCGTTGCAAGAAAAGCCACGATGTCCTCGATCTCGGCGGCGGACAATATCGGTTTGCCGGCGAAATTTCGCCCGACCCGCACGAGGTGGTCGTTGCGATAATAGGACGGCATGATGGTCTCAGGGTTGAAGCGCGCCGCATCGACCAGTCGAAGCCGCAACTGGCTCGCCGTCCAGCGGTTCCCCGCACCCGAGAGGTCAGGCGCGAGGTCGCCCTGGAACCGGGTCTCCGGGAAGGGGCCGGAATGGCACAGGATGCAAGTCGTCGTGCGCGCGAGCACCAGCGCGCGGCCGCGCGCGGCATCGCCGGGTGCGCCGGTGAGCGATTCCGCAATACCGTCGCCAGCGATGTTGTAGGGCAGGAGTTCCTCGGCCTTCGCCAGGGAAACTACCGCGAGGCTGCCGCTGATCAGCGCGGCGATCATCGATCGTGTGTGAGACGAAAGACGTCGCCACGAGCTCCTCTTACCTCTCCCGCTTGCGGGAGAGGTCGGCGCGTAGCGCCGGGTGAGGGCTCTTTCCTCTTGGGGGTTCTCGATTGTGGAAGCACCCTCTCCCCAGCCCTCCCCCGCAGGCGGGGGAGGGGGCGCACCGTGTTCGTGGCGACAGCTTGGTCTCATCATGCTCTAGCCAAAGGTGTCCGCCGTGATGGTTTGAAACCAGCGCTCCGCTTCAGTCGCCTCGCGGGCACGCAGCTCGCGCGGCGCATCGACCGGGCTGGTCGCGCCGCCCTCGACCTCGGCGAAGATGTCGCCCTTGGGCTGGTAATTGCCTGCGAGTGAAAAGCCGTAGCCGGGTGCGACGGTGTTGTAGCAGACGCCTGTCAATCGCGGTGCTTCTGGCGCGCGGCCGGCAAGTAGGTTCACGATAGCGGCAGCGCAGGCCTTGCCCTGTGCGCCTGCAGCGGATGCCGATTTGGGAATGCCGCCGCCGAGGCAGGCATCGCCGATGACGTGGATCTTCTGAACGAGCTTCGACTCGAAGGTAACAGGATCGATCGGGCACCAGCCGGTGGCATCCGCAGCGCCCGCGATCTCGGCAATGCGCCCGGCGCGTTGCGGCGGAATGACGTTGGCGACGTCAGGCGTGTAGTTGCCGAATTCGGTGACGATGGTCCTTGTCGCGGGATCGACCGAGGTCACACGGCCGCCTTGCGACAGCCCGATGCGTTCGATCATGTCGCCGTACAGCTCCTTCCACGCCTTCTCGAACAGCCGCTGCTGGGAGAAATTGTCCTTGGCATCGAGGATGAGAACCTTCGAGCGCGGCTTCGTCGTCTTCAGGTAATGCGCGATCAGGCTGGCGCGCTCGTATGGCGCCGGCGGACAGCGCGAGGGATTGGCCGGAATTGCGATCGCGACGACGCCGCCATCCGCCATCGCTTCCAGCTGCCGGCGCAGCTGCAGCGTCTGCGCGCCGGCCTTCCAGGCGTGCGGCATTTTTTCCGACGCTGCGTCGTCGTAGCCGGGCAGGCCTTCGAAGTGGAAGTCGATGCCGGGAGAGAGTACGAGACGATCATAGGGAAACGCGGCGCCATCGGCTGCGATCACGCTACGCTTTTGCGTGTCGATGGTCGTCGCGGCCTGAGCGACGACGGTGATTCCCTCGGCCGCGAGCTTTTCGTAGCCGAACAGTTGCGCCTCGATGTCGCGCAGGCCGGCGATCACTTCGTTGCTGAGTGGGCAGGAGGTGAAGGTCTTGTTCGGCTCGATCAACGTGACCTGCAATCTCGTGGCGGCGCGCTTGAGCGCGCGCGCGCAGGCCGCGCCGCCAAAGCCGCCGCCGATCACGACGACGCGGCCCGCCGATTGCGCGCGCAGGATCGAAGGGACGGCGAGCGATGTGGCCGCGGCGGTGATGCCGAGGACGGCATCCCGCCGTGTCACCTGCGCATTCATGAATCTTGTCCGGAAAGTTGGCCGCGGCGGCCGTGTGGCCGCCGCGGCGTTTCTCAGGCGAAAGTGATGTTCTGGTCGCGCAGCGGCACCGAGCGGATGCGTTTGCCCGTCGCCGCGAAGTACGCATTGAGCACCGCCGGCGCCGCGACGCCGATGGTCGGCTCGCCGACGCCGCCCCAGAATCCGCCGCTCGGCACCATCACCGATTCGACCTTCGGCATCTCGTTGATGCGCATCGAATTGTAGGTGTCGAAGTTGGTCTGCTCGATACGGCCGTCCTTGACGGTGCAGCCGCCGTAGAACAGCGCGGAGAGGCCATAGACGAAGGAGCCGGCGATCTGCCGCTCCACCTGCGCCGGATTGACGACGTAGCCGGGATCGGTGGAGGCGACGATGCGATGCACCTTGATCTTGTTGCCGTCGGTCACCGAGATTTCGGCGGCGCCGGCGACATAGCTGCCATAACCCATCACCTGCGCGATGCCGCGATAGACGCCCTGCGGCGCCGGCGTGCTCCAGCCGATCTTCTCAGCCACGGCATTGAGCACCGCCAGATGCTTGGGGTGATTGCCCATCAGCTTGCGGCGGAATTCGAGCGGGTCCTGGCCTGCGGCCTGGGCCAGCTCGTCCATGAAGCATTCCATGTAGATCGCGTTGTGATTGACGTTCACGCCGCGCCAAAAGCCCGGCGGAACGTGCGGGTTGCGCATCGCATGTTCGATCAGGAGGTTCGGCACCGAATAGCCGAACGCGGCCTCGCCGGACTGGGCGACGCCCTGGAACGCGGCCGGATCCATGCCGTTCTGCAGCGCTTCGGGACGCAGCGAGAACAGGATCGATTGCCCGGACAGGCGGTAGTGCAGCGCGACCAGGTTGTTGTCGGCATCGAACGCACCGGTCATCTTGCACTGGGTGATCGGGTGATACCTGCCGTGCGCCATGTCTTCTTCGCGCGACCACAACAGCTTGATCGGCGTGCCCGGCATCTGCTTGGCGATCAAGACGGCCTGGCGGACATAGTCGGTCTGGCCGCGCCGGCCGAAGCCGCCGCCGGGCATCACCTTGTGCACGTCGCACTTCTCCGCCGGCAGGCCCGAGGCTTCCAACGTGGCGGCGAAGGCCGCCTCGCCATTCTGCGTTCCGCACCAGACCTCGCATTTGTCCGCCGTGTAGACCGCCGTGGCGTTCATCGGCTCCATGGTGGCGTGGTTCTGGTAGGGATAGCTGTAGACGGCCTCGATCTTCCTGGCGGCACCGGCAATCGCCGCCTTGGCGTCGCCGTTCTTGTTGCCGACATAGGCCGGCTGCTCGTTGGCGAGGCCTTCGGTCAGCCATTTCGCAATCGACTCGCTGGAGACCTTGGCGTTGTCGCCCTCGTCCCAAACGATCGGCAGCGCCTCCAGCGCGGTCTTGGCGTGCCACCAGGTATCGGCAACGACCGCGACCGCGGTATCGCCGACCTTGACGACCTTCTTGACGCCGTTCATCCCGGCGATCTTGGCTTCGTCGAAGCTCTTCACCTTGCCGCCGAACACCGGGCAGTCCTTGATGGCGGCGTTCAGCATGCCCGGCAGCTTGACGTCGATGCCGTAGGTCATGGCGCCGGTGGTCTTGTCGGCGGTGTCGAGCCGCTTCACGCCCTTGCCGATCAGCTTCCAGTCCTTGGGGTCCTTCAGCTTGACGTCGGCCGGCGGCGTCAGCTTGGCTGCGGCCTCGGCGACCTTGCCGTAGGTCGTGGTCTTGCCTGAGGGCGTATGGGTGATGACGCCGTTGGCGGCCGTGCATTCGGACGCCGGCACCTTCCACGCCTCGGCGGCGGCCTGGATCAGCATCACGCGCGCGGTGGCACCGCCCTTGCGGACGTAGTCGTGCGACGAGCGGATGCCGCGGCTGCCGCCGGTCGAGAAATCGCCCCAGACGCGCTTGCGGGCGACGCTCTGGCCGGGTGTCGGATATTCGGTCGAAACCTTCGACCAGTCGCATTCGAGCTCCTCGGCGACGAGCTGAGCGAGGCCGGTGAGCGAGCCCTGGCCCATCTCGGAGCGGGCGATGCGGATGACGACGGTGTCGTCGGGCCGGACCACGACCCAGGCGCCGATCTCGGGCGAGCCGTCGGCAGCGCGGACCACGGCGGGGCCGCCGAAGGGGATATCGAGGCCGATTGCGAGACCTGCGCCGACCGCGGCGGTGCCGATGACGAAGGCGCGGCGGCTCATCCTGGGAGAGATATGCTTGTTCATGTGGCGGCTCCTTACGCGCTTGCGATCGTGTGGATCGCTTCGCGCACCTGCTGGAAGGTGCCGCAGCGGCAGATGTTGGTGATGGCCTCGTCGATGTCGGCGTCGGTTGGTTTCGGCTTCTCGGTGAGGAGCGCCGCCACAGCCATGATCATGCCGCTCTGGCAATAGCCGCATTGCGGCACATCCTGGGCGATCCAGGCTTCCTGCACCTTGTGCAGCGAGCTGGCTGAGGCGAGCCCCTCGATCGTGGTGATCTTCTTGCCCACGGCCTCGCTGACCGAGACCCCGCAGGAGCGGGTGGCAACGCCGTCGATGTGAACGGTGCAGGCGCCGCATTGCGCAATGCCGCAGCCATATTTGGTGCCGGTCAGGCCGGCATTCTCGCGGATTGCCCAGAGCAGCGGGGTATCCGGCTCGACCTCGAGCGTGAAGTTTTTTTCGTTGATTGTTAGATTTGCCATCGCAAGTCCCCTGATTGGTCCAATCCACCGATTGGACTCAGCGGCGCAATGTGTCCGGCAAATTGGAACTGTTCAAATCAATAGTCCGAGGGGTGGCCGTCAACGAGACCGGAACGTGCGGGAAGAATGTCGCGCGCGCGGGGTTGCGGCGTTGTGAACGGCGGTACAAATCCGCAGCCTTTGGTCGTATCGAATTAATTTGACTATCTCTGGGTATTGTACAACCTTTGGTTTGATGGATCATTAGTCCATCCTAAGGGAGAAGCGCCATGGGTCGCATCGTCACGATTGATCTCGAAAAAGTTCTTGCGTCAGGTAACGATCTCAAAGCGAAAACGCCTTCTGGACTCACGACACACGCGGACCTGCTCAGCCTTGCGAGCGACGTCAGCAAGGACCCGGTCTCGTATCTGAGCAGTGTCGGCGTTCAGCTCGACGACCAGACCGCGTCCATGCTGCGAAACAAGCTGGCCTCGCGGAGCGGCGGCGTACAGGCCGGCTCGATCCATATCGACATCCTCTGATCCGGCTTAGGCAGTAGATCATGATGGCCGGCTGACCGGTTCGCCGGGCAGCCGGGATATGGGGTCGTCGGCCATGGCGCTCGGCGCACAATATTTATCCGATTTCCGCGCGGCCAGGGTGACGCCTAAGAATCTCGTTTTGAACGTCACCCTGAAATGTCCGCTCAAGTGCTCGCACTGTTGCTTTTCATCCGACATGTTTCACGGCGGCCATCTCTCCGCCGCTGACGTTCATCGGTGCATTCAGCAGGCCGCGCAGATACCGTCGATGGAGATCGTCCATTTCGTCGGTGGCGATCCGATGCTGCATGCGGATATCGTGGCTGATGCCGTAGCGTTGGCCGCGTCGCTGGGCTTGCGCGCCGGCATCACCACGAGTGCGTTCTGGGCCAAGTCGCCCGCGCGCGCGATGGCGGCTGTTCGCCAATTGCGCACCGCCGGCCTTACAGAAATGACATTGTCTTACGATGATCCCCACGCCGAGTTCGTGCCGCTGAACTTCATTGCCAATTCGGTCGCGGCCGCGCGGGAGTGCGGCTTGCTGCTCAGGATCGCGGTGGTGGTCGAGGCCGGCTCGCGGATCACCGCCGCCAGGCTGCGCGTCGACCTTGGCCTTCAGGATGAGCCCGGGATCAACATCTACGAAACTGTCGCCAACTCGACCGGTCGTGGCGCGGGCACGGATGAGGAAACGCGAGCGGGGCGCGTTCGTCACGCGTCGGCTTACCGCGGACCGTGCGAATCCGTTCTCCACACCGTCACAGTCGATCACGAGGGCGGCATCCAGCCCTGCTGCGGCGTGCTTCCTCACTACGGTTCCCTGAAAGTCGGCCACATCGCGGACGAGGGGATCGAAGCCGCCATGCGGGCGGCCGCCGATGATCCTCTCTATCGGTGGATCAGGCTCGAAGGGCCTGTCGCCATTCTGGCCGCCGTCACGGCCGACGATCCCGCGCCAATGCGCGTTGAGGATTTCGATGGCATTTGCACTGCCTGCGATCGCATCTTCCGCTCGCCGGAACTGCTGGCGCGCGTGCGCGCCGCCGCCGAGGCACGCCGGAACCAGATCGAGACCTGCGAGATCCTGCTGGATGGGCAGGCCGCGCCTGCAAACATCGTGGCGGTCCCATGAGCGTCGATGTCCTGTTCTGCTCGGCGCCGGTGATGTCCGTGGTGCGGCCATCGGCGGCGCTTGGCCTGTTGCAGGCGCTGCTGCGGCAGAAGGGCATTCGGGCCGAGTCGCTCTATCTGAACCTGCTCTTCGCTGACCGCATCGGGCTCGATCTGAACGAGCAGCTCGCGGAAAAGCTGCCGAGCCACCTCCTGGCGGGCGATTGGCTGTTTGGCGACTGCATCGGCACGCGCTCCGGCCGGCCGCAGGCGCAGCGCCACATCCGCGAGCTCGGCGCAGCGATCGAGCGCAAGGGGCTCGCGCAGCTCTACGAGATCCGCTGCAACCTGATCCCGTCCTTCGTGGCGGAAGCGGCCGACCGGCTGCTCGAACGCAATCCCAAAATCATCGGCTTCACCTCGATGTTCGAGCAAACAGTCGCTTCGCTGGCGATCGCGGCCGCGGTCAGGGCGCGTGATCCGTCCGTCGTGATCTGCTTCGGCGGCGCAAATTGCCATGGGCCGATGGGCGCAGTTCTGCTGAAGAACTTTGCGCAGATCGACTATGTCTTCAACGGCGAAGCCGACACTGTGTTCGGGCCGGCCGTCGAAGCGATCCTGCGTGGCGAGCGGCCCCGCGGCATGCCTGGCTGCCTGTGCCGCGACGAGGCTGCCACTGGGGCAGCCACCGGTCCGACCGCGATGGACGCGCTGCCGATCCCCGACTACGCCGACTATTTCGCGCAACTGGCCGATTTGTCCGAAGCCGCGCGCGTGCGCCCCTCCATACCGTTCGAGTCCTCGCGCGGCTGCTGGTGGGGACAAAAACACCATTGCACCTTCTGCGGCCTGAACGGGGAGGGCATGGCTTTCAGGGCCAAATCGGCGCCCCGCGTGCTCCACGAGATCGAGACGTTGCATGCGGCGTTCGGGGTCGGACGGTTCGCAGCGACCGACAACATTTTGGGGATGAACCACATCGACGGCGTGCTGGGAAAGCTCGCCGAGCGTCCGTCGCACGGCTTTCGCTTCTTCTACGAGATCAAGGCCAACATGGACGAGGCGCAGCTCGAGAAACTGGCGCTCGCGGGGACTGTCTGGTTGCAGCCCGGCATCGAGAGCCTGTCCGATCCGGTCCTGCATCTCATGCGCAAGGGCGTGAGCGCTCTGCTCAATCTCCGACTGCTGCGCAATTGCCGCGAGCTCAGTGTCGGGCTGGTCTGGTCGATCCTGTACGGATTTCCCGGCGAGCCGCGCGACGCCTACGACGCCGTCGCCAAAATGGCCCCGCTGCTCGAACATCTTCAGCCGCCGGTCGGCTGCGGCCGTATTCGGCTCGACCGGTTCAGCCCCAATTTCGAACGTGCCGCCGAGATCGGCTTTCGCAACGTTACGCCGATGCCGGCCTATGGCGCGATCTATGACGTCCCCGACGAGGACCTCGCCAACCTTGCCTATTTCTTTGAGGGAGACGCGCCCGACGCCGCGAGCGAGCAGGATTTGGTGGCGCTGAAGGCCGCAAGTGCGACGTGGCGCGCGCGATGGTTCGACCAGCCCTTCGCGCCGCAATTGACGATGACGGAAGTGGGCGCCGCTCATCTCGTCAGCGACACGCGGGCATGTGCGTTTCAGCCGTTCTATTGTCCGACACCGGTCGAGATCGCCGTGCTCAATTGGCTGCGCAATCCCTCCACACGGCCAAACGCCGTCGCGCAGTTCGCCGAGCGTTTCGACGCGGCATCGATCGAGGCCGCCATGGATGCGCTTCTGATGCGGCGGTTCGCGATCGAGATCGACGGCAGGATGTTGTCGCTCGTCACCGAGGCCGGTCGAGAGATCTTCGATGCGGAGGCCCGAGCCGAGTTTCCGCTCGGCTTCGTGCTGCCGCGCGGACGTGTGGCGGCTCAGGATGAAGCAGGCGCGTTACATGCAAGCCTGACGGACGTCCGCGGTGAACCGGTCGGCCTCGAACGGGTGGAGCCATGACCGTCGAAGTCCGCCCGCTCGGCGACAAGTGCAACATCAAGTGCCGCTACTGCTATCAGGAGGGCATCCGCACCGCCGGCAATGTGCCGACGCGTTACGATCTCGATGCGATCATCGCGACGCTGGACAAATTGGCGGAGCCGTTCAGCCTGTTCGGCGGCGAGATCATGATGACGCGCCGGTCCGATCTCGAACGCCTGATGCGGTTGGGCTTCGATCGCCACGGCGGCGTCGGCATGCAGACCAACGGCACACTGATCGAGGAGCGCGACATCGAGTTGTTCAGGAAGTACCACGTACGCGTCGGCATCTCGATCGACGGGCCGGGACCGCTCAACGATGCCCGCTGGGCCGGCAGCCTGCCGGCGACGCGGCGTGCGACCGCGCGCATCGAGGCGGCGATCGAGACGCTGTGCCGCGAGGGAATGCCGCCGAACGTGATCGTGACGTTGAACCGGATGAACGCTGCACCGGATCGATTGAACGTGCTGTGCGCGTGGATCGGGTTTCTCGGCAGCCTCGGTGTCCGCAAGCTGCGCCTGCATTTGCTGGAACAGGATGAAACAGAAGCTGGCGAAGGCCTCGCGCTCACCGCGCAGGAGAACCTTCCGGCTTTGCGGCGGCTGCGCCGGCTCGAACAGGAGCTGCCGTCAGTCCAGTTCGACATCTTCGCCGAGATGGCCTCGATGCTCGGGGGCGACGACGCCCGCACCTCGTGCGTGTTCCATGCCTGCGATCCCTATGCGACCCGCGCCGTGGTGGGCGTCGAGAGCGACGGCCGGCTCGGCAATTGCGGCCGTACCAACAAGGACGGCGTGACCCATCTGCGCGCCGGCCGCGAGGCATTCGATCGCCAGCTCTCGCTTTACCGGACGCCGCAGGCCGATGGTGGATGTCAGGATTGCCGGTTCTTCCTCGCATGCAAGGGCAATTGTCCGGGCACCGCGATCGGCGGCGATTGGCGAATGCGCTCGATCGATTGCCCGGTGTGGTTCGGCCTGTTCGAGGACATCGAGACCGAACTTCAGGCAAAGGGGGAAACCGCGATCAGCCGATCGGAGCGTCGCTCCGAGCTCGAAGCGAAGATGATCGCGGCCTGGTCGATCGGCGACAATCCGACCTTGCATTCGCTGCTCCAACAGGTGGAAACACCATGACGTCCGCGGGGCTGACAGGCTCGTTGACCTGGCCGCGCGCTCCGCTAGCGGCCACACCGCGCGAGCCCGATGTCGTCAAGGCGGCAGCGCAGCGCATCAGCTTCAGCGGCCCGCAGGCGCGCGCGCTCTGGCAGCCGCGTCTGGAACGTCTCAGGCATGCAGCGCTCGCAATCGAGCTGGAAATGGTACGTCTGAAGCGCATTCCGGCGACGGTGCTGTGGACCGGTTATGATGGCATCGGCGCCCTGACGGAGCGGGCACGCTCGATCGGCCTCGACGCCAAGCCGATCAAGGCGTCGCTCGGTTATGCTGCCGACTGGTCGCTTGAAGCGTCGATCGACGACCCGAAGCGACTGCTCGATTATGCCTTCCTGATCGGCGCTGCGCCGCTCGATGCATCGCTCGCCGAGCCGGCCGCGGATGATCTGGTGCAAGCGGCGATACGGTTCGGCTATCCCGCATGCTGCGCAACATCCTGGGCGGACTACCTTCGGCGCGGCGGAAGCGATCCGTTGGCCGGCATGCTCGCGCGCGGGGACAAGGCGGCTATGCATGCTCACGTCGCGCTGGCGGTGCTGGGATTGGGGCCGGTGAGGCATGCACCGTGTTCTGCGGATTGTTCCGCTACGCATGATCGTTCGTGTGCGTTTCTCGACCTCGGCCGCCAGCTTGGGTTTGTCGAGGAAATGAGCTGGCTTGACGAGATCGCGGATTGGGTGGTCGATGCGTCGCTGGTCAACGGCATCGCCGAGGTCACGACGGCTGCGTTCCGCTGCACATGGCTGTCTGACGAGGGCACGCCGCCTCGTCACGGCACAGCGGTGACACGCCCGGGAAAACGAGAGGGCGCGGCAGCCGCGACTATGAAGCCCGTGGATAGCGCCGACATCCTCACCGAAATCGGCATCGGATTTGAAGTGGCCGGCTTCGACAATCCTTTCGCCATGCGCTCGCGCTTCAGCACCGTGGTCTGGGAGCAGACCGCTGCGCTGCGCCGCGCTGCATCGGCCGTGCACGTCGGATGTGGCGATGGACTGTTGCTGGAGCTGATCTCCCAGACAAAGCCAAAGCTGAGATTGTGCGGCATCGAGCAAGATGCCGGTGCAGCGGAGGCCGCGCGCCGGCGCCTCGGTGCATCCTTGCCGGTGCTCGGCGGATCCAGCATCGAGGCGCTTGCGGCGTTGTCGCGTCTGGCGCCCGCTGGAATCGATCTCGCCTTCGTCGATCCGGAGCGTCTTGGCGACCGCGAAGGTCTTGCTGCCGTTTGCGCGATCGCGAAATCGGTGATCGTGATCGGCACCGACCGCTCGCTGCACCGGCACAAAGACATGGATACGCTTGCGGCAACGATGGGGATTGCCTTGCTGCCTGGACGCGCAGGGCGCGTGTCCGCGGCGCTCTCGGCGACGAGTGGCCGCCCGCACTGACCGGTTCGAAGGAGAGCTCGCCATGGATGCGACGTCGATTGACTGGGAACGCACGGCACGACCGCAAACTGACGGCTATGATACGGCCGTTGCGCTGGGCCTGATCGAAACCGAATCGACGCCGTGGCGGCCGCTGCCCCCGCGGCGACCTCCGGTGAATGGTGCGCCGGCGATTGCGGAGGGGAGAGTTGCCCTGCGCACCGAGGATCCACTGCTGCCCGCGCCGCGGTTTGTCCCCGATGCGCAAGCTGTCGCGGCAATGGAACAGGCGCTTGGCTACGTCCGCCGCTGGCCGCTCGCTGCGAAGCAATGGCCTGATATCGTGCACACCATCCAGTGCTATCGCGACACCGAACAGCCGACCGATGGTCCCGGCCGCCTCGGCTCGGCTAGTCATTCGGTCGATGCGCGGTTCGGCGTCATCGGCCTCACGGTCAATTGCCCGCTCGCGGCCGCGCAGGCGATCGTCCATGAGATGGCCCATCACAAGCTGAGGGCGTTCGGCGTCGCCAACGAGAATGCGGTCCGGATCATCAGCAATCCGCAAGACGAGCTTTATCCCAGTCCGATCGTGGTCGACCGGCCGCGTCCGATGACGGCCGTCCTGCACGCGCAATATTCGTTCATCCACGTCACCCAGCTCGACGTGCATATGCTCGAGCAGGAAGACGACCCGCAGGTCCGCAGCGACATCCGTGCGCTGCTCGCGCGCAACGCTTCCCGGATGGAGACGGGGTTCGAGACGCTGCGGCAGCACGCCCGCACCGACGCGGCCGGCCGCGAGTTTCTCGGCGCGTTCTTCGCCTGGTGCAGCGACGTGCTGGCAAGCAGCCGGAAGATGCTGGTGACCGAGCGCTGCTGATCGATCGGGCCGGGTTCCAGGCTGGCCGCGGCGCGCACTCGTCCCTGAACGCCAATCCCCGGCTTGGGACGACGTCCCGCGGGTAAATGCCGGTTCCAGGCTCGATTACCGCTGCGCTGCGGCGACAGTTTGTCCCTTTTGCAGGGGGTGCAAGTCGGTGACGCTCTGCTACAGTGGAATCAAGCAAAAAGGGGTTCCATGAACGTACCGCAGCCTTGCAACGTCCTGATGCTCTATCCGCTGTTCTCGGCAGAGTCGTTCTGGAGCTTTGGCGAATCCTGCAAAGTGTTGGGCGTGAAGCGCCCCGCGGCGCCCCTCGGCCTGATCACGGTCGCCGCGATGTTGCCGAAGAGCTGGACGGTCCGACTGATCGACTGCAACACGGCGTCCTTCGGCGACGAGGATCTTTCCTGGGCCGACGTCGTCTTCACCGGCGGAATGATGCCGCAGCAGGCCGACACGCTACGCCTGATCGACAAGTGCCGTGCCGCGGGCAAGCCGGTGGTCGTCGGCGGTCCCGATCCCACCTCGAGCCCCCACATCTATGAGAGGGCCGACTTCCAGGTGCTCGGCGAGGCCGAGAGCGTCATCGACGAATTCATCGCGGCCTGGGACGGCGGCGCACGCTCCGGCATCTTCACCGCGCCGAAATTCCAGGCCGACGTCACCACGACGCCGGTGCCGCGTTTCGACCTGCTGAAGTTCGAAGACTACCTCTATCTCGGTGTGCAGTACTCGCGCGGCTGCCCGTTCACCTGCGAGTTCTGCGACATCATCGAGCTCTATGGCCGCGTCCCGCGAACCAAGACGAATGAGCAAATGCTGGTCGAGCTCGACAGGCTCTACGCCATGGGCTACCGCGGCCATCTCGACTTCGTCGACGACAACTTCATCGGCAACAAGAAGTCCCTGCGGCTGTTCCTGCCCCAACTCGCCGAATGGCAGCGCGCCCACGGCTATCCCTTCGAATTGTCGACTGAGGCCTCGGTCAATCTGGCCGACGATCCCGAGCTGTTGGACCTGATGGGCCAGGCGAATTTCTTCGCCATCTTCGTCGGTATCGAAAGTCCGGATCCGGCGACACTGGTCGCCATGCGGAAGAAGCAGAACACGCGGCGCAACATCGCCGAGAGCATCCACAAGATCTACGCCGCGGGCATGCTCGTCACCGCGGGTTTCATCGTCGGCTTCGACAATGAGAAGCTCTCGATGGCGGATGCCATGATCGACTTCATCGAAGAGGCGGCGATCCCCGTCAGCATGGTCGGCCTGCTCTATGCCTTGCCGAACACGCAGCTCACGCGCCGCCTTGAGCGCGAAGGCCGGCTGCACCCGGGCCACGATTTGGCGCCGACCATCGGCGCCGATCAGTGTACCGCCGGGATCAACTTCGACCCGGTGCGCCCGTTGCGCGACATCCTGACGGACTACAAACGCGTGCTGGAGCACATCTACAGCCCGGCGGCCTATGCCAGACGGGTCGATCGGCTGATGACGCTGCTCGACCGTTCAAGGCAGCGCCAGGAGCTCGCCGAAGGCGACATCCGCGCGGGGCTCGGTGCGATGGAAACGGTGCATAAGGTGGTCACAGCCCTTCCCGAGGCGCGCGGGCCGCTGTGGCAGACCTTCATGAACTGCGCCAAGCGCGACACGTCATCGGCGCGGATCGCCGTGCAGATGATCGCTGCCTATGCGCATCTCGGGCCGTTCTCGCGCAAGGTCATCGCTGCCATCGATGCACGCCTCGCCGCGCTCGACGCGGAGACGGTCATTCCGGTCGCGACTGTCGAGGTGGCGGCGGCCCGACATCTGGCTTGAGGGTCTACTTCACCGCCAGCCGCAAAAAGCTCATCACGCTGCCGAGCGCGGCAAAGCCGGCGCCAAGTGCCAATGCGACGGTTGCGCCATCGTGACCGGCCAGCGCGAAGCAGAGGGCAGCGAGCGCCGCCCCTGTCGTCTGCCCCGTCAGGCGCGCGGTCGCGACGATGCCCGAGGCGCTGCCGCTGCGGTGAGGTGGCGCGCTCGACATCACCGCCTTCATGTTCGGCGCCTGGAAAAAGCCGAACCCCATGCCGCAGATCACCATCCGCCAGATGATGTCGGGGATAGCAGGATTCGCGGGAAGCATCGCGAGCAGCGCCATGCCGAGGCCGAGCAGCACCAGCCCGATGCCGCCCAGCAACCCAACGGCATGGCGGTCGGAGAGGCGCCCCGCGATCGGCGCCATGATGCCGACCACCAGCGGCCACGGCGTCATGAAGAAGCCGGTCTCGACCTGCGAGCGCCCGAGCACATCCTCGAAATAGAACGGCAGCGAGACGAAGGCGAGACCCTGCACCGCAAAGGAGCACACCGCCGTCGCCGCCGACAGCGCGAACATCGGCCGGCTGAACAGGTCGATCGGCAGCATCGGCGCCGGATGGTCGGCATGGCGGCGCGTCAGGATGAAGCCGAGCACGAGAGCCGTGACCAGCTCGACGCCCACGACCACCGGTGAGAGATTATGCGCGGCGCTGCCGATGCCCGTGATGAACAGGCCGAGGCAGGCCGACGCCAGGATCGCGCCGAGAAAGTCAAAGCCGTGATCGGCGCGCGGCGTCTTCGGCAGCATCGCAAAGCCGATGCCGATCGCGACGAGGCCGAACGGGATGTTGACGGCGAACAGCCATGGCCACGGGCCGACCGCGAGAATGGCGGAAGCGATCGACGGGCCAAACGTGAAGGCGATCGCGACCACCAGCGCGTTGTGGCCGAAGCCGCGGCCGAGCATCCGGCCGGGATAGACGAAGCGCACCAGCGCCGTGTTGACGCTCATGATGCCGCTCGCGCCGAGGCCTTGCAGCGTGCGTGCGACCAAGAGGCTCTCCAGCGACCACGCCACAGCGCAGAACAGCGAGGCGATGGTGAACAGGATCAGGCCACCGAGATAGATGCGCTGGTGCCCGACGATCTCGCCGAGCGCCCCGAGCGGCAGCAGCGTCGCCACCAGCGCGATCTGGTAGACGTTGACCACCCAGACCGACTGCTCCGGCGTGACATGCAGGTCGCCGGCAATGGCGGGCAGCGCGATGTTGGCGATCGCGGTGTCGAGCGAGGCCATCGCGAGCGCGGTGAAGATCGCGGCGATGGCCCAGCGCCGCTGTGCGGCCGGAAGGCCGTCGGCAATGGGGTGGTCGGTCTCGCGCGCGGCGGCAGGTAACGTGATGTTCATTGCGTTAGCGCGTTGCTCCGGCGGCGTGGCTGAGGGGACTTTTGGCATGTACTACGGCGCGGCCGCCTTCCACAGGCATATGCTTGCATGCGGTGTATGCGCGAAGGCCGGGCGATGATTCCGGGCGCTGGCGTATGATCGCGCGAGCTGCCGCAATTTCAGGGGATCGCCATGCACATCGTCGTTTTGCCCGGTGACGGCATCGGACCGGAGATCACGACCGCGACAATAGGCGTGCTGCGCGCGGCCTCCGAGCGCTTCCAGCTCAATCTGCGCCTGAAAGAGCACGCGGTCGGCCATGCGAGCCTCAAACAATTCGGTACGACGGTGCGCCACGAGCTGCTTGATATCGTCCGCGCCGCCGACGGCCTGGTCCTCGGGCCGACCGCGACCTTCGACTTCAAGGACGAGGCGCATGGCGAGATCAATCCGTCGCGGCATTTTCGCAAAAACCTCGACCTCTACGCCAATGTCAGGCCGGCGCGCACCTATGCGGGGCGGTCCGGCCGGGTCGGCGATTTCGACCTCGTCGTGGTGCGCGAGAACACGGAAGGATTTTACGCCGACCGCAACATGGAGCAGGGCAATGGCGAGATGCTGGTCACATCAGATGTCGTGATCTCGCTGCGCCGGGTCACGCGGGCGTGCTGCGAGCGTATCGCGCACGCGGCCTGCCGTCTCGCGATGAAGCGGCGCAAGCATCTGACCATCGTGCACAAGGCCAATGTGCTCAAGCTTGGCGACGGCATGTTCCTCGACATCTGCCGCGAGGCGGCGAAGGGCTATCCCGGCCTCGCGGTCGACGACATCCTCGTCGACGCCATGATGGCGCATGTGGTGCGCAACCCCGACCGCTTCGACGTCATCGTCGCCACCAACATGTTCGGCGACATCCTGTCCGACCTCACGGCTGAGCTCTCGGGTAGCCTCGGCCTCGGCGGCTCGCTCAACGTCGGTAACAGCCACGCCATGGCGCAGGCGGCGCACGGCTCGGCACCTGATATCGCAGGCCAGGACGTCGCCAATCCGGTCTCTCTGATCCTGTCGGCGGCCTTGCTGCTTGCATGGCACGGCGAGAAGAACGGCGCGGTGCGCTATGAGGAAGCCGCGCGTGCGATCGAGGCGGCAGTGGCGAAGGCGTTTCGCGAGGGCAGGGCGACGCGCGACGTCGGCGGCAAACTCGGCACGATCGCGGCGGGGGCCGCGATCGCGGAGATCTTGCAGGCGGGGTGAGTGGTCCTGCGGGGCCTTGCGTTTTTTTTTCTGGGGCCCGAAACAAAAAAACTCGAAAACAACCCCATGCACAGTAGAAGGCTCTTTGATCAATAAGGGATTTTCGAAACGCGCCACGACGACATTCGCCGCTGCCATGACGTTGACCCGTCGGGCAAAACACTGGCAGGATGCTAGGATTGCACCGGTCGGCAAAAGACCAGTGTGTGCTCCGCGTGAAGGTGCGAAGTCCGCTCTCTGTGGTGAAGCGGATCTACGTGTGCAGCTCCGGCATTCCGCCTTTTGACCCAGGCTGTGTGAAAACCCCGTCGATGCTATGATTCCTTGCTGAATCGGCGGGGGAAGTGATGCGGGGTTTCGTTCAAGGGGCGGATCGCCAGCAGACGACGCTGTTGCCGGAATGCCTCGATGATT